>NZ_CAKMJU010000074.1:0-3295 GCF_927416815.1 uncultured Acetobacterium sp.
AGCCTGCCTTGTCCTCGGTAGGTGTAAAATCCATATCCGAGAAACTTTACTGTAGTGATCCTTGCCACTTTCGTCTTCTCCCGATTTATTTTCAGGAATAGCTTTCCTTCGATAAACGGTGCGATGTGACTGAGTGTTCGCCAGACCAGAAGTTTGCCGCCGGCTTCCTTCAGATTCCCCGTCGCCGGGGACACCCTTGCCTTAAGCTATGCACTTGGTACTATCAACCCGTGCTCGGGACTTTCACCCGTTAGATTACGCCCATGCCGGGCACACCATCGGGGCGAACAGTTGATAAACTGTTCGATCCCGCAGCGAACAACAGATTAATAATTGGTCGGTAGAGCTGTCCACGAAAATCTTTGGTGGGGCATTAATAAAGTTTTGTGTAAATTTCCAGTACCTGTTGGCGGTTTAGGGTGACGTAGTTGTTGGCCATCAGCCGGCTTTGTTTGGTCATGACGGCCTCGGTAAAGGTTTCGAGATCGGCTTTACTGACGCCGTAGTCACGCAGCGCTTTTTTAGTCAGGATGTGGCTAAACAGCTGTTCGATAGCCTGGTAAACAGCATCGGCCTGGCAGCCGAGAATTTTGGCCAGAAAGCCGTTCAGCTCGTTGATGGGGCCATCGGGATCAAGTGCCTGATAGGTTTTGTAAACTGCGCTAAAGAGGGCGTAGTTAGCCTCGCCGTGGGGGACATGGTAAACCGCTCCGAGCGGGTAACTCATCGCATGGACGGCGGCGCAACCGGCGTTGCCAAAGGCGATTCCGGCAAAGGTTGCGGCGATCATAAAGTCCGCCAGCAGCGGTTTGCGGGCATCGGCGCCGGCGGCGGCGATGGTCTGATAGCCACTAAGAATCATTTCCATGGCCTTTTTTGAATAAAGCTGGCTAAAGGGACTGGCCTTAGGGCTGGTGTAGGATTCGATCCCATGAATAAAGGCATCAATCGAACTGGTGGCAAAAACGGCCATCGGCAGCTCGTTAAGCAGTTCCGGTATCAGCACGGCGTAGTCGGCATATAGCTGATCGACTGCCAGCCCAAATTTTGATTGGATCGCAGTCAGTTCCAGAATTGAAATATTGGTAACTTCACTGCCGGTGCCGCAGGTGGTGGGTATCAAAATCAGTTGCTTGTCTTTGATAATATCCAATTCTTTGTTAAATAAATCAACTACCGGGACGGTCTGTTTAAGGGCGAACAGCTTGGCGACATCTAAAATCGTCCCGCCGCCAATGGCAAAGACACGGCTGTAGTGGTAATCTTTGATATCGGCAGCAATCGCCTCGACCATCACATCGGTGGGCTCGCCGCTGACATAGCTGCGGTAGTTAAGCCGAAGTGCCTGGTCACTGATGATGTCTTTAAAATACTGTAAATAGGTCCGGTCACTGATAAAAACCAGGTCGCCTTTGCCGATCTGAAAATGCTCGCCGACCTCATGGCAGTGGTCAAATTCCAGAATCTTGGGGGTAATTCCAAATTGTTTCATTATCGCTCCTTTGTGATCGTGCGTTAAGCCGGCAATCGGTGTATCTTTTTTCTAGGGGTTAGCTGCCGACTAGCCTAGCGACCAATTGTCGGTAGAGGTTTTGACATTTTACGATCGCTTTATTGTAAATTATCGCCGGATTACTCAATGTTTATTTAATAGATAGCCAATTGATCCGGTTTTACACACATTTTTTAAGTGCTTTTTCAAAAATATCCAGACCAGCATCAAGCTGGGCGTCGCTGATCACGAGTGGTGCCAGAAAACGGATGACATTGCCGTAGATGCCGGCACTCTCGATGATCAGGCCCGTCTTGACAGCTTCGTCGACAATCGCTGAGACCAGTTCCGGATATGGCTCTTTGGTCATCCGGTCTTTGACAAATTCGATCCCGACCATCGCCCCGATCCCGCGGACATCGCCGATTTCGGGATAGCTTTCTTGCCAACTGTTAAAGCGATCAAAGATGATCGCGCTAATTTCTAATGCCCGCAAATCAAGGCGGTCGCGCTTCATGATCTCGATCACTTTGAGCGCCGCCGCGCAGGCGACCGGATTGCCGCAATAGGTGCCGCCGATGGTACCGCCCCGTACCGCTTCGATAATTTCTGCGCGTGCGCTGATCGCACTCAGGGGCAAGCCGGCGGCGATTGACTTGGCGGTGGTGATGATATCCGGTGCCGCCCCAACTTCTTGCCAATATTCGGTGGCAAACATTCTGCCGGTACGGCAGAAGCCGGTTTGCACCTCATCAGCGATTAATAAGATCCCTTTTTCGTCGCAGATCTTGCGAACTGCCTGAATCCATTCCAGCGGTGCGGGAATAAAGCCACCTTCACCCTGGAGCGGTTCGACCACAATCGCCGCCACGTGCTCAGCCGGTGACGCTTCTTCAAAGACCCGCTCAAGACTTTCGGTATAATAGTCAATCGCGTCTGCGGACTTGATCCCCGCCGGCTTGCGATAGAGATAGGGAAACTGGGCCCGGTAAATCCCATCGGGAAATGGCCCCAGGCCGTGGGCATAAGCTTTTTTGGCGGTCATCGTCATGGTCAGCATGGTGCGGCCGTGAAACGCGCCAGAAAAGACAATAATATTGGGACGTTTGGTAAAGGCTTTGGCAATTTTCACCGCATTTTCATTGGCTTCGGCACCACTGTTGGCAAAAAAGGTCATCTTCTTATCACCGCGCACCGGCACCATTGCATTCATCGTTTCCGCCAGCTCAACATAGCCCTCATGGGTAACAATATTGAACATCCCATGAAAATATTTGTCGGCCTGGGCTTTCACCGCTGCCACCACTTCGGGATGGGAATAGCCGATGTTGAGCACCCCGACACCGCCAACCCAGTCGACAAAGTGGTTGCCGTCAACATCTTCGACCATCGCCCCCTGACCCCTCTCGATAACCAGTGGGTACACACATTTGATCGCATCGGGAATGGCCGCGGCTCTTCTCCCTATAATCGCCGCCGCCTTGGGGCCGGGTAGCTGTTGGGTAATGATTTCTGGTAATGCATCTTTTAACATGACTGATCCTCCTCTTTTTGTAAATCGATCCGCACCAGACCGCTAAGCGCTAAGCACTGAATACGGAAATCCATACCCGTTCGCATCACTTTCCAATCAATACTTCCACATGGGTGCGGTTTTCGAAGACGAACTATATCTCCCACCTTCAACGGTATCATATAGGTTGATATCGTATACACCCAGTTCTCTTTGATAAAGCGCATATTCACCTGTGAAAGCAAGTGTGACACTGCCATTATTATTATTAACTGTAATAAGATCAAATG
>NZ_CAKMJU010000075.1:0-12219 GCF_927416815.1 uncultured Acetobacterium sp.
ACGACATTGCAATACATCGATGAGAAAGCTGTTGTTTTTACCAAGGGTGCTATGGATGTTCTCTTGATACGTTCAACACATATCGAGACAGCAGAAGGAGTTCGTCCGATAACACAGGCAGATAAAGAACTTTATAATAAAATGAATTTTGAACTTGCAGATCAAGGTTTGCGTGTACTAGCCTTTGCATGGAAAGAAGTTGAGGTAGAAACACTAACATTAGCCCATGAAGATGAGATGATACTTTTTGGATTAGTTGCTATGATGGATCCACCAAGAGTTGAATCTAAAGCTGCGGTAGAAAGCTGTTTAGTAGCAGGGATAAAACCGATTATGATTACTGGGGATCATAAAGTGACGGCATCGGCAATAGCTCGACAAATTGGTATTCTAAGAGAAGGCGATCAAGCAATAGAAGGTGCAGACATTGAAAATCTGAAAGAGGATGAACTGATTGCTTTAGTACCCAAAATATCAGTCTATGCAAGGGTATCACCCGAACATAAAATACGTATTGTTAGTGCTTGGCAAGCCCTTGGACATGTTGTTGCTATGACGGGAGATGGTGTTAATGATGCGCCAGCCCTTAAATGTGCAGATATCGGTATTGCCATGGGGATCTCAGGAACAGAAGTGGCAAAGGATGCCGCAAGTATGGTTTTAACAGATGATAATTTTTCGACGATTATCAAGGCTATTAGTAATGGCAGAAGTATTTTTGGCAATATAAAAAATGCGATACGATTTTTGCTATCGGGCAATACCGCTGGAATCCTGGCCGTAGTTTATGCCTCGATTGTGGGTTTAGCAGCACCTTTTTCAGCAGTTCATTTACTCTTTATTAACCTTCTGACAGATAGTTTGCCTGCAATAGCTATCGGGCTTGAGCCGGCTCAAGATGGGTTGATGAGAGATAAGCCTAGAGATGCAAGCAAACCTATCCTTGATAAGAATTTCGGATTACAGGTGCTTTTCGAAGGCTCAATTATTGCAATTGTCACTATGACTGCTTTTTATTTAGGTTATCAGACCGGAGGTCAGGGTGCAGGAATGACAATGGCCTTTGCAACATTAAGCTTATCACGCCTTGTTCATGGCTTGAACTGTCGTACGGACGCTCCGCTTTCGCTAAGAACATTGTTGATTAATCCATATAGCTACTTAGCTTTGCTTTCAGGGGCTTTATTGTTAGCAGCTGTTCTATTCCTAGAACCGTTGCAAAAAATATTCGAAATAAGCGTTTTAAATAGCCAGCTATACATGAGTATTGTGCTTTTTTCGATAGTCCCTCTAATCGTGGTACAGATTGTCAAGCGCATAAAAGTGATGTTACGTAAATAATGTGATGCCGAGATCACAATTTCTCATCGGGAACTTCGCAAAAACGAAGATTGGAATTCCAGCATTATTAAACTGAATGTCAAGCCAGCGTTTAGCGACAAAACTAATTTCTTTGATTTCATCAACTCACTATGATCATAAAAACTTTTGCAAAAAAAGTTCAATCGATTTGCATTTGATTATGGTTGATAGAATCAACCAACGGGTGATTTTATCAAGAATGTTCGAAAAAAGACCATAACCAATGCAAATATTAATGGTTCGGTCTTTTTAAACCGCTTAAATGTGGGTATAATATTTACATCGTAGATTGGAATGAACGTAGGAGTGAAAAGAAAAGGAGAAAACAATATGATTGAGCAGATTTTTACACTAACAGGTGGAAATGAGAAGGTCGTTGAAAAGGTAATTCTGGATGAAAACCTTCATTACATGCATGTGATTATTAATCAGAGTGATGGATTTCCCGAGCATTATACTAATGCTGTGGTGTATATGACGGTGATGCGGGGAATAGTTTCGCTGCAGCTGGGTGATCAGGATTATTACGCTTATCCGGCAGGCACGGTATTAAAAATACCATCAAATACCAAGATGATTCTTAATAACTTTAATCCGGAAACCCTCGAGTTGATTTTAATCAAGGCGCCGCCACCGGATGTGCTGCCCGAATAAGGAGAGCTGTAGTTGCAGCATCGATATAAAGCATTGGTATAAATAAGAGCCAAATTTACACAGGAACAGGTGACAAAAATGGAAATAGTCGTATTGGATGGATATGCATTAAATCCTGGCGATCTCAGCTGGGATGGTCTTAAAAAATTGGGAGCGGTTACGGTTTATGATCGGACGGCGGAAGTCGAGGTTGTTAAGCGGATCGGCACTGCCGAAATCGTGTTTACCAACAAAACCCCGATCACCAAAGAAACATTGGCAGTCTGCCAACAGCTCAAATATATCGGGGTGCTAGCCACCGGTTACAACATCGTTGATGTCCTTGCGGCCAAAGAACGGTTTATAGCTGTGACCAATATTCCCAGCTATGGTACGAATGCGGTGTCTCAATTTGCGATCGCCCTGCTGATGGAATTGTGCCACCGGATTGGCGATCATTCGGCGTCAGTACTTTCTGGTGACTGGACCAATAACCCCGATTGGAGCTACTGGAATTATCCGCTGATTGAACTGAGTGGAAAAACGATGGGGATTATTGGCTTTGGTAAAATCGGTCAGCGCACTGGTCATATTGCTCAGGCGCTGGGGATGAAGGTGCTGGCTAATGATCTTGATAAACAGCCGGAGTTGGAATCAGAAACCTGTCAATACGTCACTCAGGATGAATTGTTTGTATCAGCCGATGTGATTGTTCTTCATTGTCCGCTTTTTGACGAGACCCGGGGTATCATCAATACTGAAAATATTAAAAAAATGAAGGATGGCGTTTTAATTATCAATAATTCCCGCGGCCAGCTGATTGTTGAAGAGGATTTGCGTGATGCCCTCAATAGCGGTAAGGTGGGTGGCGCGGCGGTCGATGTGGTATCTAGCGAGCCGATCAGACTAACCAACCCATTGCTCGAGGCCAAAAATATCATCATTACGCCGCATATTTCCTGGGCACCCCGGGAAAGTCGGCAACGCCTGATGGACATTGCCGTTGATAATCTGACCTGTTTTCTGGCCGGCGAAAAACGAAATGTAGTAAATCGCTAACCATTATAACAGAGACAACACTTGCCGGTTGCAACCAGAAAAGGGAGCATTTCAAAAAGACTAGTTAAGCATCATATTATTTTTAGGATAGTCATAGTAAATTTTTAAATAAACAGACAAGCTAAAGAGGATACACCGATGAATAGAGAGAAAATAAAAGCATTTTTTGATTCAGTAATTAATCGAGATGCAGTTGCCAGTGATGACACTACTGGCATTGAATTTTGGAGCAATAAAATCTTTTCCTTGCTGTCGTTTTTCTTAATATTTTTAGGCGGCCCGATCCTTCTTTACGGATCATATCTGTTTTATATCGATGGATATGTTATTCTGGCGATGGTTGAAGCGATGGTTTTTTTGGTCATTGTTTTTGCGATCTATAATAAAAAGTTGCGAACTGATACTAGAAAATTTCTGATTATATTGAGTATCTATGTGGTCAGTATCGTGTTGCTTGTTTATACCGGCCCCTATGGTGCCGGGATGATCAGTGTGGTTTTTTCGTTTGTGTTGTCGGTAGCGCTGTTAAATAAAAAACGGAATCGGATATTTTTCGCCATTAATCTGAATGTTTTCGTAATTTTGACCGTGCTGCTTTATTTGGATGTTTTCAACGGTCTGGCGATTGAAGTATTTAACAACTACTGGCTGGTCAATGCCTTCACGGCACAGATTGTCATCTTGGGTTTAAGCTATTTATTCACAATGATTTTTGATGGGCTGGAAAGCCAGACTCAAAAAATTATCGAATCGAAGACTTTGATTGCCGAACGCGAAGAAAAATATCGGTTATTGGCAGATACCACCGCGGATATGATCTGGGTGTACAATGTTAGTACCGGAAAATTTGTCTATATCAGCCCATCAATCAAGGATTTGCGCGGTTTTACTGTCGAAGAAGCGATGGCTCAGCACTTTGTCGATAAGCTGGCATTTGACAGTGGCCATCACTTTATGGAAGAAATTTCCCGCACCACCGAGGAGTTTATTGCCGAACCAGACAACCCGAAGCGATACATTTATGAGGTTCAGTAACCATGTAAGAATGGTGAGATCATCTGGGTTGAGACCTCATCGCGATATCGCTATAATGGCTTGGGTGAGATCGAGATTGTCAGTTCCAGCCGTAACATTAATGAACGAAAATTGAAAGAAGAAGAAATCCGCTATATTGATTTTCATGATCCGCTGACCGGTTTGTTGAATCGCAAGGCGCTTAGTAAAAGTTTTGCGGATGTAAAAGCAAAAAAAGGCAAAAAGTCAGTCATCCTTGTCAACATTGATAATTTCCGGGTGATCAACGACGCGCTTGGCCATCATGAGGGCGATCAGGTGCTTCTGGAAATGGCCAGTAAAATCCTCAAATGCGTTGGTATCAGTGGCTTAGTTTATCGCTATGGCGGTGATGAGTATGTCATTATTGTCGAGTCCCATGATTGGCAGTTTGTTGAGCAGTTGGCATCGCAGGTGTTTAAGTCAATTTCGACCCAGTTTATGGTGGCAAGGCGGCTTTTCTATTTAACCGCCAGCATTGGCATCAGTTTTGGATCAGAAACAGAAGGCCTCGAACAAACCGTTAAAAATGCTGATACGGCTTTATATGCGGCCAAAAAAGAAAGAAATAAAATTGTTATCTATGTACCAGAAATGGATCAAACCCGAACCCGGGAAGCAATCTTGGAAAAAGATATGAAAGTCGCCCTTGAAAAAGGAGAATTTGAGCTCCACTTTCAGCCCATTTATGACATTAACAAGGGGGTGTTTAATCACGCTGAAGCGCTGTTGCGCTGGAATCACCCCTATCTGGGGAGGATTTCGCCGGCTGACTTTATCCCGATCGCTGAAAAAAGCAAATTGATCATTCCCATTACCGACTGGGTCATCCGGGAAGCTTGTCAAGCGGTCAGAAACTGGCAAGATATGGGCATTAAGGAAATGACCGTCAGCATTAATATTTCACTATTGTCATTTGAAAATCGCGGGACCGAGCTGGTCGAGTCAGTCGCTAGCGGAATCTATCAGGCTGGTATCAAACCGGCCTTTGTTAAACTAGAAATAACCGAGAGCATTCTGATTCGTGATACCGAAGAAATCGTCAAGGTGTTTTATGAATTAAAGCAAATGGGGGTCAAACTGGCGCTTGATGATTTTGGAACCGGCTACTCTTCCTTTGGTTGTATGAAAGATCTGCCCCTGGATATTATTAAATTGGATCGCTCGCTGATTAGTAACATGGTAACCGATGAGCGGGAGCAAATGATTGCAGAATCGATGATTACGATAATCCATGGTCTGGGCATTCAGGTTGTTGCCGAGGGTGTCGAGACGGAGGAACAACTGGAATTCCTGAAAAAATTCGGTTGTGATTTCATCCAAGGATATCTTTTCAGCCGTCCGCTGACAACGGTTGCTTTTATTGATTATTGTTTTTCGAAGATGGAACCAGGTTAGCACCAAGTATCATGTTCGCAAAGTGCTTGTATCCAGCGCTGAAAGATGCATCTAAAAATATTTTTAATGAAGCAGAGAGGGTGACATCACCGGCAAGATAGAGTTGAAAATAGTATCAAAAAACATCAAAGCCCGAAGCTTTGATGTTTTTTTCGTGGTGTGATCGTTTAGCCAGGTAGTGATGCTGTAATCAGGAAGCCACCGTAAAAAGCCAGAAAGCTTACGACTAGCGTGGCCAGTACATAAATAATCGCACTGAGGATCCGGTTATTCTGAAGCAACACAAAGTCTTCAAACATAAAGGCTGAAAAGGTGGTGGATTGCGCTTTGTTTATTATTTTGACAAAATTATACTAGTAAAAAATAGCAATCCTAAATTTCCGCCACAATATTACCCATCTCTGAAACGTCATATCCGCCAATACCAATCACTTCATTTTTGTACTCGTCCGAACGGAGGATTTCCAGCATCATCTGAATCGATGGCAAATATAAATCTTCTTTCTTGATAACCAACTCATATCGTTCTTTTTGTAAAGGGATAAAATCGATATGATCAACCTGTCTGGCGATTTTTTCATTTCCCACCGCCACATCTGCGGCGCCACGACCAACAGCGCTGGCGACAGCCAGATGGGATTGGCTTTCCCGGCGATAACCTTTAATCGTTCTGCTGTCAATTCCCAATAGCCGTAAATTTTCATCAAGCAATACCCGGGAACCAGCACCCTTTTCGCGATTGATCATGGTGATGTCGGGTCGTTTTAAATCCGTCCAGGTTTGAATGTTCTTCGGATTTCCCTTGGCAACATAAAAACCCTGCATGCGATATACAAGATGAATGATAATAGTAGGGATACCGGGAAGAAGTCTCCGCACATAGGGAACATTGTATTGTCCGGTGTCGCTATCCCATAAGTGTGCAGTTGCAACCTGAACCTTTCCATAATAAAGAGAGACTAAGCTGCTGTAGCTTCCAGTGTAGGCGCGGAGTACGCGTAGACCATTTGATTGGTGTTCAATAAAATTGGACAAAACATCGAGGATGATATCCTGGCCACAGATCACCAGATCATTAGGAATCGAATCAATTTGTGGCGGTTGGTTTTCTATCCTTGATTCCTGATCATTAGGAGGTAAGGCAACCGATTGAATACTTTTAGATTTTTCAATATAGGCTTCAACGTCACTCAAAGCAAATCGGATTTTTCTACCAACCTTATATGAATTGATTTCTCCTCGTTTAACTAAGTCATAAACCGTGTTTTTTCCAACCTTTAACAGCTCAGCGACTTCCTGAGTGTTTAACGCAATGCGATCTGTCATAGAAACATCCTTTCTAAGGGTAAAATAGATTATTTTCATTTATTATATCACGTTTCGTACTAAATGGTATAGTTTTATATTGACAATGCTATTAATATAAATTAAAATAGGACGAAATGATACATAAATTGTATTTCTATATCACATTATGTTTCGATTCGTTCGTTTTGGTCATATGCATAGAACAGTGAAAAGAGGAAATTATTATGAAAAAGAACATGATTTTGGTATTGCTGGTGTTAGTTTTGACAGTTTTATCTGGTTGTCGTGCAAGTCAGACCACTAATTCTAAAGATAACAGTGCGTCTGAACCTCAAAAGACACTCACCGTCGCCGCGGCTTCTGATTTAACTAAAGCGTTCACGGAAGTTGGGGCAGCGTTTGAAGAGGCTAATAATTGTAAAGTAACATTCTCTTTTGGTTCAACCGGTACCTTATCTGAACAAGTTGTCAATGGTGCTCCCTTTGATGTGTTTGCATCGGCCAGCCAGACTGTGATGGATGATCTGGACAGTAAAGGTTTTATTGTGTCAGAGACTAAACAACTTTATGCTTTAGGTAGAATTGGGCTGGTTACCATGAAAAATAGCTTAATTGAAGCAAAAACGATGGAGGATTTATTAAATCCGGAAACTAAAAAAATTGCCATTGCTAACCCTGACCATGCACCTTATGGATTGGCGGCTAAACAGGCTCTAACGACGGCTGGTTTGTGGGAAGCGCTGGAACCAAAGCTGGTTTATGGTAATAATATTTCGGATACACTGAGTCTAATCACAACTGGTAACGCCGATACCGGGTTTGTAGCACTATCACTCAATGATCAAGCAACGTTGAATTTCAGTTTGATCGATGCAAAAATGCACAATCCCCTGAAACAATCAATGGCCGTGATAAAAGGCACAAAGGAAGAAGAGCTCGGTAAAAAATTTGTTGAGTATGTTAACAGTGAGCAAGGCAGAGAAATCATGAGTCGTTATGGCTTTGTCACTACTGAATGATAGATGGATAGCATCAATTTATTTCCCTTATACTTGTCTTTGGCGGTTTCACTTTGCTCAACCCTCATCAGTCTTGTCATCGGCCTGCCGATTGCCTATTTTTTAAGCTGTAAGCGTGGCAGGGTAGTAAACTTTTTAGACACCTTGACGAGTCTACCGATTGTTCTACCGCCAACCGTGCTTGGTTATTATTTACTGGTCCTACTTGGCCGACAATCACCGGTTGGTCAATTTTTAGAAAACAGCTTGGGTATCATGCTGGTATTTACACCCGTTGGAGTAGTAATTGCGGCGACGATTGTATCAATTCCTTACCTGATTAAATCCTCTAAGACGGCATTTCTTGAAATCAATGAGGACTATCTAAATGCGGCCCGTTTGCTCGGAAGAAACGAATTTAATATTTTCTTGACCATTATTATTCCAATCTCATGGCGGGGAATTGTTGCTGGTCTGACCATGTGCTTTATGCGAGCACTGGGCGATTTTGGGACGACCCTGATGATCGGTGGCAATATTCCCGGGCAGACAAGCACCATGCCAATTGCCATCTATAATGCCCTTCAGGCCGGGAATAAAGATATGGCAAATATGCTTGTCTTAATCATGACTGGCATTGCAGTGATGGTGTTGTTTATTATTAATAGTATGGAACAAAAAGTAAAAAGGGGGTGAAGCGTGTGTTAGAGGTATCAATTGAGCATAACTTGGGATCTTTTAATCTGGATGTTTCGTTTTCCTTAAACAAAGGCGTTTTAGGATTACTGGGTTCATCTGGCTGTGGTAAAAGTATGACGCTTAAGACCATTGCTGGATTTTTTGCCCCAGATAATGGCGAGATAAAACTTAATGGTGAGATTTTTTATTCGTCAAAGCAGAAAATAAATCTGCCCTCCCGAAAAAGAAAGATCGGCTATGTGTTTCAAAATTATGCCTTATTTCCACACATGACAGTTTATAAAAATATTGACTACGGTATCAAGCATCTAAAAAAAGATGAGCGATACAAAAAAGTAAATGAAATGATTACCCGGATGCAATTAGAGGGACTGTCCAATCATTATCCGTCGCAGCTTTCCGGTGGTCAGCAACAACGAACCGCGCTGGCACGGACACTCATCGCAGAACCGGATTTATTGTTACTGGATGAACCGTTCTCTGCTTTGGATGCCCATGTCAAGCAGTTGCTGGAAATTGAACTGATAGAACTTATCAAAAATAGTTATAATGGGATTGTCTTACTGGTGACCCATGACATTGAAGAAGCTTACCGTATCTGTGATCAGATCATGATTATCGAAAAGGGCATGAATTACCCGGTGATGGGTAAAAAGGATTTAATTTGTCATCCGCCTAACTTAACAGCGGCAATGATTACCGGCTGTAAAAATTTCCTGGATGTGACGCTTATTGATGAAAGCGACGAAAACCTGAGATTGCAATCGGGTCGTCTGATTTTTGATGCAGTAAAGCCAGTTCAACCGGTTGATGGGATGATGACTGCCGGGATCCGAGCCCATCATTTGCGTTTTGTACCAAAAGACTCAGTCAACGACAATAATTATGCAGTTGAAGTAGTTGAAGTCATTGAAGGGGTGTATTCAAATACCATCATTGTTAATTGCTCGGGTTGTGTCCTGAGAGTTGAAACATCGAAAACCTTTGATTTTGGTATGCCGGAGGAGTGGTTACTCCACATTCCTGCAAAACGGGTGTTTTTAATTAAACGCGATCAAAGGGATAAACATTGAGTAAGGGAAAACGGTGAAACATGATGGCGTAAAAAAGAAAGCCCCGAATTAATCGGTGCTTTCTTTTTTTATGGCTGATCGACTACCTGACAAATTTCTCATAGTCTTGATAGACTTGGCGGGAATAATCATAGCACCACTTAACAATGGCTTTATCGAAGGCCTCGCATTTACCGATGTAGCCAGCCACATAGTTGGCGTTGGGGCTTTGGGCGTGAGCGCGGGCCAGCAACAGGCCGCAGCCTTCGACGTACTCCAGGAAACCCTGGCTGGTCAGTTCATTCATTTCAAAGGAGCCCTTCATATCGCGGAATTGACGGACGTAGAAATCGCGGTCGTTGGCCTGAAAATGGCCTAGAAAAGGATCGGAGTAGGCCTGCAGAATTTGCTGACAGGTGGTGACCCGTAGGCCGTTGTTTTTTTCGGGGTTAAGATTTCCCAGCGGTGAGCCAACAATGGGATTGTAACGGGACACTACCGATTGGGCAGCTTCTTTAATCTGGAGCACCAGGTGGCTGGCGTTTTCACAGGTTAACACCAGCAGATAGCAACGGGTGCCAACACTGCCGACGCCAACCACCCGGCGCGCCACGTCAGTTAAGAGATGCTGTGATAGCAGCAGGGCAATGTCGGGGCGGACGGTTTTTTTATAGGCTTCAAAAGCGGCTTCAACATCACCGGCCAGGGCGGGATCGAGATGGGTGAGGACCGGAGGCTTTTCGGTGAAAACCCGGCGGCCATAGGCGTCATTTTGTGTCATCTTAGAGATTACCTGCTCGGAGTTTCGGTTTTTGGCTTTTTTGATGACCTTCTTATAGGTTGCCTTGCTTTTTTTTGATGCCGAGTCGAGAATATCAGCCTCACTAATACTGCTGTAGTAACGATTCAATGAGCTTGTTTTTAGTAATTTACGGAGTTCATAGCGGTAGTGTAGAGCCGCTTTAGTGGCAGCCTCCTTGACCTGCTCGTCCCGCATTCCCAGGTCTTCGCCACAGAGGATAATGCTGGTGATCAGCCGTTTCAGATCCCATTCCCAGGGGCCGGGGGCGGCCTCGTCAAAATCGTTGAGGTCAAAAACCAGCTGCCGTTCGGGGGAGGCATACAGGCCGAAATTATTAATGTGGGCATCACCACAGATAATCAGTGGTGCCCCCGTAATAGCCTGATGGGACAGGTCATGAGCCATGATCAGAGCGGTACCCCGGTAAAAAGTAAAGGGTGAAACCGACATCCGTTCCCGCCGCAGATCGATCAGCTCGGGCAGCCGGGTACGGTTCTGTTCTGCGATCATGGCATTGACATCCCGGTCAACTGGAATAAAGGTACCCTGGTTTACAAAGGTGATAACGGTGCGGGCGGCTTTACCTTTTTGCCGCAGAGCCGCAGCTGTGGGGATTATTTGATTGGGGTTGAGTCCATATAAAATCATTTCTACCTCCGGTGATAAATTTGTGATTATTTGATTGTGAAATGGCAAAGCTTTAAACGGATAGCTTGGTTTTGGTGGTGTTATTATACCTGTTGTTGGCCAGAATAAACAATGATGGGACAAAATGATGAAAAATTGATCGGTTCTCTGGTTGTAATTATAATGATTCGGGGTATAATTAGAAGATAATGTCAACAACAAAAAAACGAGCGCAAAAGAGGGAACAGTTATGGAATTTGATGCGATTATTATTGGTGGGGGATTGTCCGGCCTGACCGCCGCGAGTCTGTTAGCCAAAAGCAGATTAAAGGTTGCGGTGATTGAAAAAAGCTATAATCCCGGGGGCTCCTGCGGGATTTTTAAACGCAATGGCGCGACCTTCGATATTGGCGCGGCAATGCTGTTTGGATTTGGCGAAAAGGGCTTTAACGCCCATCGCTTTGTTTTTAATTGTCTGGAAGAACCGCTCGAGGTGGTGAAGCATGATCTGCTTTACTGTATGCACTTCAAGGGCCATGTGATTCGCTTTGGGGACGACATCAGTGCGTTTGCAGCCCAGCTGGGAACGATTTTCCCTTCGGAACAGGCCAATATCGGGCGGTTTTATCGGGATCTCGAAAAAATGTATAACAATGTGATGGTCGCCAATCCCAATTATACTAGCCCAGATGAAACCGACGCCCGCGGCGCCCTCAAAAGTCTAATTAAACATCCGCTCTCTTATGCCCGGTTTCTGGGCTACTTAAATAAAAGCGCCCGCAGTCTGCTGGAAAAGTATTTCAGCGATCCGGAGATTTTCAAGTTTTTTGATAAGATAACTTCGACCTATTGCTATGCCACTCTCGAAGAATCTCCGGCGGTGCTGGCAGCGGTGATGTTTGTCGACAATCATCTCGGTGGCAGCTATTATCCGGCCGGTTCGACCATTTTTCTGCCCGGTAAGCTGGAGCAGGTAATTGAAGAAAACGGTGGCACGATGGTGTTTGAACAGGAGGTCACGAAGATTGTTTTTGAGCATAACCGGCCGGTAGGGGTCGAACTCAGTAGTGGGGAAATACTTTTTGGTCAGGATCTGATTTATTCAGCCCGGATTTCGAGTAACAGGGTCTGCAGGCCGCAAAAATACAGCATTCCCCGTTTTTTTTCTGTCACTACCTTCTTTCATTCACTGAGGTTTTCCGGCGTTTAACCAGATCGACAATCCCGA
>NZ_CAKMJU010000076.1:0-33426 GCF_927416815.1 uncultured Acetobacterium sp.
AGGCGTCGCAAGGAGAACAAGAATTGTCCTTCGCTAATCATTCTATAATGATATTTAGCCTTAGGATATCTCAATTAACAATAAAAAATAAATATGTTTAGACCCGTAAAGTAATGGTTCTAAACATATTATACGAGGAGAACACAATGAAAAAATTATTTACCTCAGAATCGGTTACCGAAGGCCATCCAGATAAAATTTGCGACCAGATTTCTGATGCCGTTCTGGATGCCATTTTCGAACAGGATCCAATGGCTCGGGTAGCCTGCGAAACCCTGGTTACAACCGGGTTGGTACTGGTTGCCGGCGAGATTACCACATCCTGTTATGTCGACATTCCGAAGTTGGTAAGAGAAACAGTTCGAGAAATTGGCTATGACCGCGCAAAATACGGTTTTGACTGCGATACCTGTTCAGTGATCACTGCCATCGATGAACAATCTGCCGATATTGCCATGGGTGTCGATGAAGGCTTAGAGTCCCGAAAAGGTGAAGCGGGTGAAGCCGATCTGGCTACCGGCGCCGGCGATCAGGGGATGATGTTCGGATTTGCCTGCAATGAAACCCCAGAATTAATGCCATTACCGATATCCCTGGCTCATCAGCTGGCTAAACGACTGACGGATATTCGTAAAGAAAAAATCGTTGATTATTTACGTCCGGATGGAAAAACCCAGGTAACCGTGGAGTATGATGATGGCGTGCCCACTCGGATTGATACCGTGGTTATTTCCACTCAGCATAGCAGTGATGTGGATTTAGAAACGATCGAGAAAGATATGATTGAGAAAGTCATCAAAGTAGTGATTGACCCCAAATTATTGGATGCCGAGACCAAATACTTTATTAATCCCACCGGACGTTTTGTCATTGGTGGACCTCAGGGAGATTGTGGTTTAACCGGCCGTAAAATTATTGTCGACACCTATGGTGGCTATGGCCGTCATGGCGGCGGCGCATTTTCAGGAAAAGATCCCACAAAGGTCGATCGCTCCGGAGCCTATGCAGCCCGACACGTGGCCAAAAATATCGTCGCCGCCGGTTTGGCCGATAAATGCGAAGTGGAGTTAGCCTATGCCATCGGCGTCGCCAAACCGGTTTCCATTTATGTCGACACCTTTGGTACCGGAAAAATTGAAGATGACAAGATTATTGCTTTAATCGAAAAACATTTTGATCTCCGGCCAGCCGCGATTATCAAGAACCTGGGCTTAAGAGCACCCATTTACAAACAAACCGCGGCCTATGGTCATTTTGGCCGAACCGATGTCGATCTGCCCTGGGAACGACTTGATATGGTAGAAAAACTGAAAAGCAGTTTATAGAATTTATTAAACAAAAAAACCATCCGCCTCATCAATTTTGTTTAGCTAAATGGGGTGCATCGTGGTAGAATAATCTTAAGTATAACGACGATGTATCCCAGCTATAATGCTAAAAACGATGTGGAGGAAAAGATGGAAAAATATGTTGATGTTTATAATGCTTTTGGAAAAGACAAACCAGTTGAAGAACAACCCCAGTATCATATGAATTGTGCCGAGGTACTGCTTCGTTCGGCCAATGAAAAATATGACTTAAATCTGCCGCCGGAAAGCTTTCGGATGCTGCAGGGCTTTGGGGCCGGATTTTATTCTGAGAAAACCTGTGGCGCCTTTTCGGGATCATTGGCGGCCCTGGGCGCTTTATACACTGAAGAAAGACCATCAGACCAGGCTAAAATGACACGAGCAGCAAAGCTTTTAGTCGCAGAATTCGAGAAAGAGTTTGGCAGTCTGGATTGTGATTACATCAAAAAACATCATCGCGATGAAGTAGCCGCCTGTAATCCGGTTAAACTGCGGGCCGGTCAAGTCTTTGATCGGGTTGTGGCAGCACTGGAAAAAGAATAATGATAAAAATAACCACAAAGAAATGATGGAGGTTATCATATGAATCAAAGTGAAGCAAAATCCCTGGGTATTGATATGCTGGAACGTTCTTATGGCAAGTGGTGGCTGATGTTGCTGGATGGGTTGTGTTTTATTGCCCTAAGCATATTTGCGATCTTCTTCAGTAATCATGCGATTACCTTGCTGGTTTTTATTTTTGGTGTCTATCGGGGAATCATGGGCATCATTTATATTGTTTCGGCATTGGTGATGCGGTATAAATATGGTGCTGAGATGGGTTTCAATATGGGAAGAGGAATCTTTGATCTGATCATTTGCGCAATTTTCTTACTGGTTCCCAATGTGATTGTAGCATTTTTTATCATTATCATCGGCATCTGGGCCATCATTACCGGAATTTTTCTATTGATTGTTTCGGCAAATTCCGGGAACGTGGGCAGGATTGTTAAAATCGTCATGGGAGTCGCTTTGATTGGGTTCGGCATCTACGCTTTTATTAATCCCATGGGCCCGGCAACCATTATTGTTATCCTTGTTGGTGTTGCTTTTGGCATATTCGGTTTATTTTTGGTAATCCAGTCGATTGGTATGAAACGAACGTATACTCAAATCAAAAAAGTAAAAAGAGGCTATGAGGATTATCATATTGAATAATATGGTGAAATAATAGCGAATCATTGAGCAGCTCGGTTGAGAAGAACCGGTGCTGCTTTTTAGATACAAAAAATGGAATGATGTTTTGAATATATTTTGCTTGACAAAAGATTAAAAAGCTCATATTATAAGTGTAAAGGGTTCCAAATGTAGGACGTTATCTGTTTGTGCGGTTTGGATTTTTTTTAAAACAATTAAATGTAGGATGACCTACTAAAATGAAAGGCTAGCGATGAATAAATTAACAGGTTTTATAGGGCTAGGCATTATGGGAAAACCCATGGCCAAATGTCTGTTAAAAGACGGTTGTCGGCTAATGGTCAATGATTTGGATAGCAGGGCTGTGAATGAACTGGTCACATTGGGGGCGATTTCAGGATCTCTATCTGAAATTGGGGAACAATGTGAAGTTATCTTTACAATCCTGCCAAATGGTAGTATCGTTCAAGCTGTTTTATTTAATCAGGGGGGGTTTGCGACTCCATCAAAACGGGCAGTGTTATTGTTGACATGAGTTCGGTCACGCCGGTGGAATCACAAACCTGCGCAACGAAACTTGAAAAATTAGGCATAGATTTTCTGGATGCACCGGTAAGCGGCGGGGAACCAAAGTCGATTGATGGTACCCTGGCGTTTATGGTTGGTGGTAAGAAAGATGTGTTTGATCGAATCATGCCATATTTTGAGATGATGGGTTCGTCAGCCTTGCTGATAGGTGGCACTGGAAGTGGTTCAGTGACCAAACTGGCCAACCAGGTTATTGTCAACTTGAATATTGCCGCCGTATCCGAAGCTTTAGTGATGGCAACCAAGGCCGGTGCCGATCCGGAGCTGGTTTATCAAGCCATTCGTGGCGGGTTAGCCGGTAGCACGGTTTTAGATGCCAAGGCGCCATTGATGATTGCCCGGAATTTTGTGCCCGGTGGGAAAATATCCATTAATTTGAAGGATATCAAAAATGTCATGGCTACCGCTCATGAAATTGATGTGCCCATGCCGATGAGCAGCCAGCTGCTGGAAATCATGCAGGCCCTTAAAGTTGATGGGCATATAAATGATGATCATGGCGGAATTGTCCAGTATTTTGAAAAACTGGCCCAGGTGGAAGTCAGAAGAAAGGGTGAGTGAGGATGAGCGGTGTTGAAAGAATTGATGCTTCGATCCTGAACTCATTTAAAAGCGTTGATGAGGAAGTCGTTACCGACCGCTTGAATGAAGCGCTCAAGACCTTGAATAGAAAAGTGGTGGTTTTAGACGATGATCCCACCGGGGTTCAAACGGTTCATCATATTTCCGTCTATACGGACTGGAGTGTGGACAGCATCCAAAAAGGATTTGCCGAGGATAACAGCATGTTTTTTATTCTCACAAATTCCCGGGGCTTGACGGTAGGAGAAACAACGGGTGTTCATCAGGAGATCGCTAAACAGGTTTTAGCCGTTTCGAAAGAGACAGGCAAGGAGTTTATCCTGATCAGTCGCAGTGATTCGACCCTGCGAGGACATTATCCGCTGGAAACAAAGATATTAAAGGAAACGATCGAAGTGGGAGCAGATCACAAAATCGACGGCGAGATCATTTTTCCTTTCTTTAAAGAGGGCGGACGCTTTACCATCAATAATATTCATTATGTTCAGGAGGGAGATGTTCTGGTACCGGCCGGAGAAACCGAGTTTGCCAAAGACAAATCCTTTGGCTATATGTCTTCGCACATGGGAGAATGGTGTGAAGAAAAATCAGGCGGAGTCTATCAGGCTGAAACGGTGACCTTTATTGCGCTTGACGATTTAAGAAATCTTGAGTTCGACAAAATCATCGATCAACTTTGTCAGGTCGAAAATTTTAATAAAATTGTCGTCAACGCTATTGATTATGTCGATGTAAAAATCTTTGCGATAGCCTTTGTCGAAGCCTTGAAACGCGGCAAAACATTTATCTTCCGATCCGCCGCCGCCATCACCAAGGTACTGGGTGGGGTCCCGGATAAACCGCTGTTAACGCATGATGAACTGATATTGACCGAAAATAAAAATGGTGGCATTATCGTGGTCGGTTCTCATGTTAATAAAACAACGGTTCAACTGGAAAATCTGAAGAGCTCCGAAAAAGACATCCAATTTGTCGAATTCAATCAGCATCGGGTTCTGGAAGCCGGTGGCCTGGATCAGGAAGTTAGACGCGTAGTAGCCTTGGTTGAAGATTATATCAAAGCGGGAAAAACCGTGGCTGTTTATACCAAACGTGAGCGGTTTGACCTGGATACCGATGATAAGGATGCTCAACTTCGGGTTTCTGTTCAAATATCTGATGCGGTAACCAGTATCATTTCTAAACTGACAGTGCGGCCAAACTTTATTGTGGCAAAAGGGGGCATTACCTCCAGTGATATTGGAACAAAGGGATTGGCTGTTCAAAAAGCTACGGTCATGGGGCAGATCAAACCGGGTATTCCCGTCTGGATGACTGGCGAAGAAAGCAAATTTCCGGGCTTGCCCTATGTCATCTTCCCCGGCAATGTAGGCAGCGAAACAACCCTGAAAGAAGCAGTTGAAGTGCTGATGGGAGAATAATATGCTGGTTAGTTTGAAGGAATTATTGAGCCAGTGTCAAAAGAATAAAACCGCAGTTACGGCTTTTAATGTATATAATTTGGAAACCATTTTATCAGTCAATCAGGCAGCCAATAATTTGAATCAACCGGTCATCTTTTCATTTGGCGAAAGCTACCTGGATGATGTACCGATGGATTTAATCGCCTTAAACATTCGCTTTCTGGCTGAGCAATCTGATCAATCGATGGTCTTGCATTTGGATCATGCTAAAAATTTGTCAACGATAAAAAGAGCCGTTGACTGTGGCTTTACCTCAGTAATGTATGACGGTTCCCATTTAAGCATTGAAGAAAATATTAAAAATACCCGGACAGTGGTTGAAATTGCCCGGAAAGCCAAGGTCAGTGTTGAAGGGGAATTGGGATATATGAATCCCGAAGATGGTTCTTTGCATAATGAAAGCGGTGCGGTTGATCATTCCGAGTTTACCCGGCCGGAGATGGCGCTAAAATACGTCACTGAAACTGGGGTTGATGCCTTGGCTATTGCTATCGGCAATGCCCATGGTCTGTATCAGGGCGAGCCGCACTTGGAGTTTTCAGTGCTGACGGAGATTGCAGCACTCACCGATATACCACTGGTGCTGCACGGGTCCTCGGGAATCCCCGAAGATCAGATTAAAAAAGCCATCAATTTTGGTATTTGTAAAATCAATGTCAATACTGAACTGGCATTGGGGGCAGTCGAAAGCATCCGGCAAAGTATTAAAATGAGCCCCGAAGTCAATTCATTGCGTTACGAAAAATTGATACGTCAAACAAAAGCGGATCTGGTTCTGCTGATTGAAAAATATCTAAAGTTAACAAGAAACTAATGATCTGAATGGAAATCACTGCAGGGCTTTCCTTAGATATAGATAATTAAAACTAGAATAATATTAATCAGTGAAAGGTGAAAATTATGAACATTTTTTTATCGTACCCATTGGACCCGAAGGATCTGGCCTGGCCAGGAGAACCAACCGTTAAAGTGCGTCAGGCAACCCAAATTGGGGTTGACGGTCTGCCCTTTAACAGCTTTATGAGCGAACTGCCCAACCACTGCGGGACTCACTATGATGCGCCGAAACACTTTAATCCCAATGGCCCCAGCATCAACGAATTACCGATGGAATACTTTGTTTTCAAAAATGTATTGCTTTTGGATATTCCCAAGAAAGCCTGTGAAGGGGTGACGGTTGAAGAATTAAAAGCGCATGAAGACGCGATCAAAAAAGCAGACCTATTGCTGATTCGAACCGGCTTTGATAAGGTGCGAAAAACATCCCCCGAAGCTTACCAGATGGAAGGTCCTTTCTTAACGCCGGAAACCTGCCTGTATATGGTGAATACCTTCAAAGATCTGAAAACGGTGGGTTTTGACTTTTTGGCAATTGGCTCTCCCTGTAATGATCTGGCAGCCCCAGCCCACCAGAATCTATTAGGATTCAACACTGAAAAATTTATTACCGCCATTGAAGACATGCACCTGGAAGTGTTGGGCGATAAAAAAATCAATTCAGTTACAGCAGCACCGCTGCGGATTGTTGGCTTGGACAGCAGCCAGGTTAGCGTTATTGCCGATATCGAAGACTAGAAAAAGGGAATAGAAATTTTTGCTGACGATGTGATCCATCGTCAGTTTTTTTCTGATTTCATTAACTTTCCTTGGGGGAATTAGGCGTCAAAATAATGGATGGCTAGCTGGGCGTTTAATTTACGATTACAAAATAGATCGCACCAAAGATTAATAAGAGTTTTGAGGCTGTTGCAAGTATTTTTGTTAAATAATGAAAAATTGCTTAAAATACTCAAGCATATTAAAATGTGATTAGCAAAGTCTAAGAAGGATCATCAGCGTTTTTCATCATTCGGTATGAAAGCATAATATGTGCCCGGACTTCCTCATTAGATAAATCTACATTGATTAACTCATTAATCTGATGCAGTCGATAAAGCAATGTATTTCGATGAATAAAAAGCTTGTCAGCGGACAGGGAAAGACTGCGTTCGTTAGATAAATAGACGTACAGAGTCCGTAAGAGCTGTGCATTTTTTTTACGATCATAGTCGGCAAGGGTAATAATGGCAGGGTGGAAAAGCTGTGAAATACTAACCAAATCCTCCAGTTGATCAAATAAGTATTTCCAAATATGATCAATACATAAACTGATGCGGCAATTCTGTTCACAGTATCGGATTGCTGTTTCAGTTTGTGTGAATTGAACAGGCAGCATATCCCAGCAGGAAAACGGCATGGAAACTCCGCAAATAAAGGAAAGTTCGTTGACTAATTGTTCGATTTGTACCCTTACTTCGCCAAAGTCGGATTCGCAAATAAGCATGAGAGGTCGTTCGTTCCAAATAAACATTTGCCCTCGCACCAATGAATTTTTAAGTTCACCGCAAAGGAACTCGGCTGTAAGTGAGCCCTCACTATTCCAAAAGCTCAAGAGTAGAAAACGCTTGCATTTTTCCCAGCCAAGGGTGACCAGTACCCAGTTGAGCTTGTCCCTATCAACTGGTTTTTTGTCGAGCAGATCACAGAACAACTCAGAAAGTGAGGTTGCCTCTTTAGGCGGGCTAATGCTTGCCAAGGCAGAAAGAAGCATCGTAGCCAGGACACAGGTTGTATCGGTGACTGGGGTTTGATATTGCATGATCTGCAGATACAAATGATAATCCAACGGGCTGTCCATTTTGCCGATGATGCATGTGAAGTTACTATCAGGAAATTCAAATATAGCGGTGGTATTTTTGTGGGTAACGGTATAATAATTGGGTGAATTGCGCAAGGTTTGCACAGAAGACAGTGGAAGCCTTCGTTTTCTAACAATATGTTGCCAGGCAGAACGAAAATAATCATTTGCATAAGCGTTTGTAAAGGCAAGAACTTCACCATGCCAGTTTGCTATAAAGGCGGGATTTTTAAAATAAGGTTCGGTAAGATCAAGCAGTTCCTGCATGTCGGCCCCTTTATATACCGCATTCATGAGTTGATTTTCATAGTTGCGATAATAGTCAAAGGCATCTATGACCAAATTGAGAATTTTAGGAAGACGAAACTCGTCGAGAATGAGAAACATATCATCGGCAAAACACATCACACGCTTATTTTCTTCAGGTAAAGGTTGATACGCGACTCCCAGAGATTGGGCAAGTTCATCACAGAGACCAATAGTCAGGACATTTGGCAAAAATATTCCATCGAACAATCGCACACCTGCAAGAGGTGTGTTTTTTTTGCCGGATTCCCGTAATACGACACAGCCTTGAGATATAAAACGTTCCTTGATCATAGCAATTGAAATATCCATCGTGGTATCCTTTTCATGACTTGTGCGATGCGCACAATTTTTAGAAATTCATAGAGTGGATTATCATTCACTCCGTACATTGTTATCGTTTTAACACTATGTATAATATAACTAGATGCATAGTTAAGTCAACAGCAATGTAGAAAGGCTTTGGTAGTTTATCGTTATATGAATAGGTGAATCGGTCCCAATAGCCAGTAGGCAGGGTGTACAAAATTTCTGAATTGCCTGTTTTAAGATAGCTAATGAAACCAGCATTTTCAGTTACGTTGGCAGATAAGAGAGGAGATCTAATGAAACAAGAAACGAAAAGTGGTCATGATTTAAAAAACGCGATTGCGGCGATTGTCGGACCCAAATATGTGATTGATGATTATTTTGCATTGATTCCATATGCAAGAGATATCAGCGCATTTCCTGGTGTCATGCCGGGTATCGTCGTTCGGCCGAAGTCTTCTGAAGAGTTAGCGGAAATTGTGAAGCTGGCGAATCGTACCGGCTATCCAATCACGGTAAAAGGCGGTGGTCAGGCCGGCGGCGGTGTCACCAGAGGGGAAGCCACCCGGAATATTATGGTTGATATGGGTCGGATGGATGAGATCAAAGTTGATATTGAAAATTCAAGGGTCGTTGCCGGGGCAGGATCCCGTTTAAGCACCATCGACGATGCGCTGAGACCCTATGGTCATTTTATCAATACCGTTATTGGGCCTTATTATACCGCAACTGCTGGAGGCCTGACAAGTGGCATCGCCGGGGCTGGATTTGGTAAAAATGTGGCGACTTTGGGATGTAACTGGACCTTTGTGCTGGGCTTAAAAGTCGTGCTTCCCAATGGCGATATTATTACGACCGGTGCCGGACCGGATTCAAATGTAAATCGCGAAGACATCTATTTTAGAGAAGTAACCGGTCCTGATCTGACCGATTTGTTTGTTGGAAGTGGCGGTGCCTTTGGATTAATTACAGAGGTGGTTTATCGCACACTACCCATACCGAAGTATATGAAGGCGATTAGCTATGTAACGCCTTCCATGGAAGCCACATGGGCGATTCAACTGGAGCTGAGTGCCAAAGAGCGCGTTCCCTATACAAACACTATTATGTTTGAAATGACAAACTACATGGTTAAGGCAATCGCTGACGGAATTGAAGGCTATGGAGCCATTTTCTATGCAGTAGAAGCTGATGATGAAGCCGATATTGACAGCAGAATCAAAGAGATTTCAGCAGTCTGTGAAAAACATGGGGCCATTCATGGAAATGAAAAAATGGATCATTTTGCGATGACTGGAACAACCGGAACATTAGAAATGGTACGGGAGGTTCCGTCGAATTCCTGTCCGTTTATGACCTGGGAATCGATGTTCCCCCGTTCAAAATCGCTTGAATTCACAAAGGGCTTACAGGATGCGTTTAAAAGCGTTGAAGGTCATCGGGAAAATGCCACAGCGGCAGGTCTCTACTTGGTGCCAATGGGACATATCTTTTTGACCGGCATCACCATCAGAAGCGGTTTTTCGACACCAGAAGCGGAAGAACATTTACGAAAGACATGGCGTGTGGGAGAGGAATACATGCGAAAGGTGGGAACCTGTTCGACCTATTCACAAGGTACAAACTCAAACTTTATTGCTGAATCATGGTCCCCTAACCACTCAAAAATGATGAATTCAATCAAAAACGTACTTGATCCGAATAATATCATGTGTCCAGGACTTTGGAATTTCTAAAAGAGGAGATGTAAATCATGTTGGATAAATATAAAAAAATGGCATTTGGATGCAGTCGCTGTGGCATGTGCATTGTCGGAGAAGCGGGTTATATCTGTCCGATTCAGCAACATACCGGAGGATTTGATCAGTATGCAGCTCGGGGACGTAATCAAATTGCTAAAGCAATCCTAAATGGTGAATTGGACTACAGTGAAGAACTGATGGAAAGCACCTTCACCTGTCTTGGCTGCAACAGTTGTCATGAACAGTGTACACGAATGGATCCCTTAACCGGAGAAAAAAATATTATTGATGAAACCAAACTCACGAATGCATTAAGAGTAGACCTCGTGAAAGCTGGTTTTGGCCCGCCAGAAGCGCTTAAAAGCGTGGATGCCGGGGTGCAATCAAAACATAATGTATTTGGTGAACCCGTCGAAAAACGGAACAAATGGGCCGAAGGTCTTGATTTGCCAAAGCAAGGGGACACGGTTTATTTTGCGGGCTGTTATGCTTCGTACCGAAACACAAAAATTCCGAAAGCAACCGTAGCGGTGCTCAAGGCTGGGGGTGTTGATGTGGCATACCTCGGCGAGGATGAATGGTGCTGCGGTGTTCCCCAATTAGCAGATGGTAATATCGGTTTGGCTGAAGAATTAATTCAGCATAATGTGGAGGCGCTAAAAGCTTCTGGCGTTAAAAAAGTGATCACATCCTGTGCTGGCTGCTTCCATGCGTTAAAAACAGAATACCCTGAGATTATCGGCAAACTTCCCTTTGAAATTGTCCATAGCAGTGAAGTGATTGCTGAACTGATTGATAATGAGAAAATCAGTCTGAATACAAAAATTGAAAAGACCCTTACCTATCATGATCCCTGCCATCTTGGGCGTCACGAAAATGTTTATGAACAACCAAGAAAAGTGCTGAACGCAGTTAAAGGGGCAACCTTTGTTGAAATGCCAAGAAACAAAGCAAACGCCTGGTGTTGTGGTGGCGGTTCAGTGGTTTCGACAGCGTTTCCGGAAATATCAAATGAGATTGCCGCCGGCCGTGTCGCCGAAGCGAAAGAAACAACTGCAGAAACGATTGTTTCGACGTGTCCTTCCTGCGAAAACGGCCTGAATGCAGCAGCAAGGAAATCAAAAATTGAAGTAATCGATCTGTCTGTACTGGTGGCCAATGCCATGAGTTTGCAGATTTAAGAAAGGGGCCTAAGAAATATGACTGAAGAATTTGAAGTAAGAGGAATACCTTCCTATACCAAAGAAGATACCTGGGCAAAGGTTGTCGGTGACGGGAGCGTTAAGGTGGGTATTACTGACTATGCTCAAAAGATGCTCAATGAGATTACTTATGTGGATTTTCCTGAAGTTGGGAGCACGGTTTCGCAAATGGAGTCTTTTGGTACCGTTGAGTCTTCCAAATCTGTTTCTGAAATCTACTCGCCAATCAGTGGAATCGTTGCAGCGGTAAATCAAGATCTTGATGACGACCCGGAGATAATTAATCGGGATCCCTATGACGCCGGCTGGATTATTGAGATCACACCATCAAACCTGGAAGACGAGCTTAAGAATTTGCTCAGCGCCGATGAATATAAAGTACTTATCAAAGAAAAAACGAGTTAATTATTTCAACAGTAATTAGATGACGTAATCCAGAAATTTAAAGACGCGGTTCAATAAATTATTATAGAGCTCAGTCTTTTTTCTGGTTTGAGTCTTGATGTTATTTATTTATATGCAAGGTTCTGATCTGAAACGAATTAAAAATCCATGATATGTAAAAGACGCCCATATATGCAATTGAACAACGAATAACAGAACAGGAAGGACGAAGAATAATGAAAAGTTCATTGGTGAAGAAATTAGAGACTTGCCGAACTGCAGTAATCTCAGACAAAATTGCAGAAGAAAACGTGCCAAAAACAATCGATGTTGATACACAACAAAAGTTGGTGACAAGATGAAGCTAACCGTTATTGGAGCAGGCCCAGGCGGATATGAAGCGGCTATTATGGCGGCAAAACTTGGTGCTGAAGTAACAGTCATAGAAAAAAATTCGCCCGGCGGAACGTGTTTAAACCGTGGTTGCATCCCGACAAAAGCGCTGTTGGCTACGGCAGATGTGTTGGAGACCATTCATAACGCCAAAGCGTTTGGCATCAATGTGGATGGCACCGTCGCAGCGGATTTTAAAGCGATTATGGAGCGTAAGTCCAAGGTGGTCAGTGGTTTGGTTAAGGGAATTGAATATCTTTTTAACGCAAACAATGTGACCATGATCAAGGGAATGGGTAAGCTGGTTGATAAAAATACCGTTGCAGTAACAAAAGATGATGGATCAACTGAAACCATTGCAGCCGATAAGATTATTCTGGCGACTGGCTCCGTGCCAATTGTTCCAGCCATGTTCCAGTTTGATGGAAAAAAAGTCATCAGCAGTGATGAGGTGCTGGAGCTTCAGGAATTGCCAGAATCCATGATCATCGTAGGTGGCGGGGTCATCGGCTGTGAAATTGGTCAGTTCCTCAGTCGCATGGGAACACAGATTACCATTGTCGAAATGGTTGATCAGATTCTTCCGTTAGAAGATGCTGAAACTGCCAAACAACTGGCGCGGCAATTTAAAAAAGATAAGATAAAAGTCCTGACTGGTAACGGCATTACCAGCGTTGAAATGACTGAAACGGGGGTCAAAGCAAATCTTGCCAATGGCAAATCGGTTGAAGCTGAAGTGATGTTAGTTGCTATTGGTCGACGAAGTTTCCATGATCATTTAAATGCACAGGGTGTCGGTGTTGCGCTTGATGAACGGGGACGCATTAAAGTTAACGATAAAATGGAAACCAATGTCGCAGGTATCTATGCCATTGGTGACATCGTTGCGACGCCATTGCTGGCCCATGTTGCTGCTAAAGAAGGAATCGTTGCTGCTTACAATGCCGTAAAAGGTGCTGGAAAAACAGTTGCTTACAAAGCTGTACCCCGATGTGTCTACACCGAACCTGAAGTGGCAGGGGTCGGTTTAACCGAACGTGAATGCGAAGCCCAGGGGATTGCCTATAAAGTCGGACAATTTGATTTCAGAGCCCTTGGTAAGGCTCAGGCAATGAGTAAAATTCAGGGCTTTGTCAAAATTATTGTTGATGCTAACGATGTGATTATTGGAGCGGCGGTAGTTGGTGCCCACGCAACTGATCTTCTGACGGAACTTTCTCTGGCCGTTCATCTGGGATTGACGGCAGAACAGGTTGGGGATTGCATACATGCCCATCCGACTTTGTCAGAAGCAATTATGGAAGCCGCTCATGATGTTCATGGGGGGTGTGTTCATAAAGGCTGATCTTGCGGGTTCGATTTTTTCTGACGTCTGGTGTTGTACACCGACGTCACGCTCACAATTAAATAATTATTTATACAATAAAGTAAATGGAGCAGAATATGAAAAATAGTCTAAAGGGAAACGTTTTTTCAGATACAATGACGGGTTCGCTTGAAGAAGTCAGGGTAAAAATCCGCTTGACCACCAAAATGATCGTATTTACTGTAGCACTGCTTTCTTTGGCAGTAATCCCTCTGGGTCTGCTGGCATACTTTGGAGCGCCTAAAAATCTCATTCTGATTGTTACAATTGGTGTGCTCATACTCGGCTGTGTTGCAGCATGTGTTGCAGCCAATAAAATCATTGGTCCCATGACAGCGTATAAGGACACATTGGATCGATTGGCCAGAGGCGATGTATCAATGGAAATACCAGAAGTAAAAACTAATGATGAATTTGGCCAGCTTGCGCAATCGTTCAAACGGATGGTCGACATTCGAAAAAGTCAGGCTGAAATTGTTCAGGAATTAGCTAAAGGTAATCTGGAAGTGAAAATAATACCTCAGTCCAGCGATGATGTTCTTTCCCATGCTTTGATCAGTCTGGTGAGCACCCTGAATCATGTTTCAGAGGAACTGACGTACCTGGGTGAGGAAGCCACTGCTGGCAGGCAGGTTGATGTAAAAAGTGAGACAATTGGATATTCCGGATCATATCAGCGATTTATGATCAGTATTAAGAAAGGTTATGAGAATCTTTCAACCATCGTAATGCTTGCTGGTGGATATATCGCTCAAATCGGGGTAGGGATGATACCAGATAGAATTAATGAAACATATCCTGGTAATTATCAGAAGATCATTGAGTTTATTAATTCCGGTGTTGCTGGATTAGGGGCTCTGGAAGAAGGAAATAAGGTTTTAAGACTGATGTGTGTCAATGATTTTACCCAGAAGATCGAAGGCGATTATCCCGGTATTTATGGTGAAATTGCGAAATCAGTAAATACAGTAAGAGAAACAATTATTAAAGTAGTGGAAATCAATAAGGCAATTGCCAATGGGAAATTTAAAAATGAGCTGGAAATGATGAAACAACATGGGAAACTAAGCAAAAACGATGAGTTTCTACCAAGTATGATTGTACTGGCAGAAAATATCTCGATGTTGGCACAGGAGACCAGTCAAATAGCTGATTTTGCCATCGAAGGTAATTTGGATAACCGTGGCGATTTAAGACGCTTCTCAGGTGAATACGCTCAGATAATCGCCGGTTTTAATAACGCTCTGGATGCGCTCACCGCTCCTATGCAGGAAGCTTCAAAAGTGCTTAACGAATTGTCCCAGGGTAATCTAAGTGCCGCTATGATCGGCACTTACAAGGGGGAAAATGGACAAATCAAGAATAATATGAATAAAACCATTGAATTCCTAAAACGTTATGTCAGCGAAATATCGAAAACCCTGGCAGCGATCAGTCAGGGTAATCTTGATCAGGAAATCACCACAGAGTACTTGGGAGACTTTATAGAAATTAAAAAATCGCTCAATGGTATTGCCGAAAGCTTGAGCGAAACCATGAAAGATATCGACACTGCCGCCGAACAGGTCGATTCCGGAGCACGACAGATTTCAAATGGGAGTCAGGCACTGGCACAGGGTACCACCGAGCAGGCCAGTTCGATTCAGGAATTAAGTGCTTCGATCGAAGAAGTGACCCGGGAAACTAAACGCAATGCCAATAATGCCTACAAAGCCAATGTTCTTACCGAACAGGTCCGTGAAAATGCCCGGATGGGGAATAAACAAATGGAGAATATGGTCCATGCCATGACAGAAATCAATGCTTCATCCAATAATATTTCCAAAATCATAAAGGTAATCGACGACATTGCTTTTCAAACTAATATCTTAGCGTTAAATGCAGCTGTGGAAGCGGCCAGAGCTGGTCAGCATGGAAAGGGTTTTGCTGTGGTGGCGGAAGAAGTAAGAACCTTGGCGGCCAGGAGTGCAGAAGCCGTTAAGGAAACCACTTTTTTAATTGAAGGCTCTATTAAAAAAGTGGCAGTTGGTACGGCTATTGCAGATGATACGGCTGAAGGTTTACTGGTAATTTTAAGTGATATTGAAAGAGTTGCCGGCCTAGTTGAAGAAATAGCCAGAGCATCCAATGATCAATCCACGGAAATTTCGCAGATTACCCTTGGTATCGAACAAGTTTCCAGCGTTGTTCAAACCAATTCAGCCACTGCAGAAGAAAGTGCGGCAGGCAGTCAAGAATTATCCAGTCAGGCCCAAATACTCAAGGATATGGTTGGTTACTTTGAACTAAAAAAGTAAAGCAATAAATATCAAATCATTAAAAAGACATGTTGCAGTTGCAATGCGATATGTCTTTTTGCGGTGCGCCCGGCATGGGCGCAATCTAACGGGCGAAAGTCCTGAGCATCGGTAGGTAGTACCAAGTGCATAGCTTAAGGCAAGAGTGTCCCCGGCGTCGAGGTATCTGAAGGAAACCGACGGCAAACTTCTGGTCTGGAGAACAGAAATCACATAAGGCATTATTAGCTGGGTAAGGTTGCCGTACAAACTGAAGCCCAAAAGCTATCCAGAAGCTGATGGTGTTGATTTGGTGGATAGATGGGAGGAAAGATACCCTTGCCCCTTAATTAAATACTCTATTCTATATCAATTTTCGCAAATACACAAAACTTGAAACGCTCCCTTGAAACGCTCCCGGACTTGGATAATTCCTTGTGAGTTTTGACTGAACTTTTATTGACAATTCCATTTCCCGGTTTTCTCATATTTCTCTTATTTTAAATTGATTAATTCTCTCTTTTAACAGTTCCGCCTGACTTGACATCTCTTCGCTGGCGGCAGCGCTTTCTTCGGCGGTTGCCGAATTCTGCTGGACCACCTGGGCAACCTGTTTAATGCCGGTGTTAATCTGGGCAATTCCGGCGGCCTGTTCATTGGATGCCACGGCAATGTTGCTCACCAGAGTGGTGACTTTTTCAATGCCTGTCACGATGTCCGTGAGGGCGACCGCGGTTTCGTCGGCTATTTTTGTCCCTGATCTTACTTTATTGATAGACCCTTCGATAAGGTATGTGGTTTCTTTGGCCGCATCCGAACTACGTGCTGCCAGACTTCGGACTTCTTCGGCAACCACGGCAAAACCCTTGCCGTGCTGACCGGCCCGGGCGGCTTCAACTGCGGCATTAAGCGCCAGAATATTGGTTTGAAACGCAATATCGTCAATAACCTTGATAATCTTTGAGATATCCTGGGACGAGGTGTTGATATCCATCATCGACTGCTGCATGGCATTCATATGGCTATTGCCAATTTTAGCGTTATCCATCGCAACAGTTGTCAGTTGCCGTGCCTGATTGGCATCCACTGCGTTGCGCTTCGTCTGTTCGGCAATTTCGGTAATGGAAGCGGTGAGTTCCTGGATGGCGCTGGCCTGTTCAGTGGACCCCTGTGCCAGAGCTTGACTTCCATCAGAGACCTGACTGGCACCGAAACTGACCTGCTCAGCGGAATCATAGATATCCCGCATCACCGGATTCAAGGATTCAATGATGCCGTTTAAAGCGTTTGAAATATCAGAAAAATCGCCCTTATATTCCGGTGCATTTTCAATATTTAGGTTCCCGCTTGCCAGCTCTCCAATTCGATAGGATATATCTCCAATCATAGTTTTCAATTGGTTGACCATCACATTGACCACCAGTTTTAAATGTTCAAAACTTCCTCGATAGGCTCCGGTAACCACAACATTAAGATTACCATCGGACATCTCTTGTATAGTCTCTTCTATTTCTAAAAGAGGCGTTTCCATTTCCACCAGAATATTATTCATGCCTTCAATCAAATCCTGCCATGCGCCTGTGAATCTGGTCTCATCAGCTCGTGTTTCCAATTTGCCTTCAATCGCAGCCGTTGTCATCATTGATACGTTGCTTATCATACTTCCTATTGATTCTTTTACTTTTATGAGACTTTGATCAATCCTGGCAAATTGAACACTTACTTCTTCTGTATATTTTTCCGCTTTAAAAATATTCAAATCAAAATCCAGGTTGCCTTTCCCCAAACGTAATAAATTATTTTCAAGTCGATTTATTTCAATTTTAGTAAAGTCATTAACTTTTGCGATGGCTGTTATATCGGTGCAAACTTCCACAAAACCTATTTCATTTCCTGACTTGTCTCTTAAATAGGATACCTCAAGCTTAACATGCTGTCCTCCCAACACAAATGTTGTTTCTCCGATACCAGTTTCTGTTAATAGATGTATTCCGCATTGTTCGGTATTGCAAACCGGATTATGTGCGTTAGAACAATCCATTCCGCAATATTTAACACCGTTGCTAAGAGCCCCTGCATGCTGAAGTGCGTTTTCAAGTTTATTATTCATATACAGCCATTTCAACTCATTATCCATTACATGAATCGGGAATGGTAGGGCATCGAAAATAGCTTCATAAAACTCAATTCTTTCACCAAGTACAGACATGATCTGATTCGCATTCGCAATGATTGACTTATAGTCATTGTGAAGATTTTTAGCTTCATATTTTATTAAATAATCTCCTCCATCTAGATTTTGGGAGACTCGTTCCATTTCAATAACCAGACTTTCGAAGGAGTGTTCAAATGACAAGATGAAACGATCGAATTCATCCTGTATTAATCCGCCACTTTCATCACATTGGCAGAATCCACCACCTAATTTTTTAGCCTGATTGATATAATGATCAATCCGCTCAGCCAAATCCGTACTATTATAAATGATTCGGTCAAGTTGAACTTTATTCTTTTCTGGCGTATTATTAATGACTGTAGTTGCTATTTGTATTAGCATTCCCCCTATCAGGTTGTCAATAATTGAAACTTTTCTCCCGATTGAAAAAGCAGTCAACCCCGATACAAGAATAATGCCTGTAATTCCGAGACCAACAATTATAACCAGGCTGAATTGATCACCTAAAAAATGATTGTCTTTCGACTCCATCACTACAATCATGATGGCACATGTGATGATATAGATCACTATGGTTGGTAAACACATCGCCACCAAGATCATTGTGGAAACACTTTTGTTTTTTTTCATATCCTTCACCATTTCTATTAAAATATGTTAAAATTGATCCTGAAAAATGAAAACAACACAGCGTGTAGCAAGCACTGTGTTGTCGCCAAATATTTTCTGCTATTATTCATGATAACCAGACGGTTTTGAAGATAATTTATCCATTGAAATATCAATGGGAACTCTTCATCCGGATTGAGCTTATAAAGACCTTGGCCATTTTTCTTTGTTAGGCAATCAGGTCTTTCGCCTTAACAGCGGCACTTCCTGCATCCGGTGCATAACCGTCAGCACCAATTTCATCGGCAAATGCCTCAGTAATCGGCGCCCCGCCAACAAGAATTTTGAAGCCGGTTAAGCCACTTTCCCGAACTTCATTTACTGTTTCCCGAAGTGAAGGCATGGTTGTTGTTAATAAGGCGGACAGCGCCAGTACCTTTACCTCTGGATGTTCTTTGATGGCTTCAATAAATTTAGCGATGGGTACATCAACACCCAGGTCGATGACATCGAATCCGGCACTTTCAATCATGATGGTTACAAGATTCTTGCCGATATCATGCAGGTCACCGGCAACCGTCCCAATAATGCATAAACCATTTGAAACAGCGCCGGAGGAGGCTAAACTTGGTTTTAGAACTTCGACACCCTTTGACATGGCACGGGCCGACACCAGCATTTCAGGCACAAATATTTCGCCGTTCGAGAACTTGTTGCCCACCACATCCATGGCTTCAACCATCGCCTGAAGAATATCCGGTGCTGAACACCCTTCATTTAAAGCTTCCTGTACCAAAGCCGGTACCTGTTTTGCTTTTCCAGCTGCTACTTTTTCTTTTACTTCTGTAATTTTTGACATTTGATTTTCTCCTTGCATATTATTCTTAATTTTTTCTATTGTCCGAAGTACAGTAATTAACTGTTCCATCTCCCGTTCGATTTATCGGTATGATATAAGCGAACAGCGGTCATCTATTTAGCAAATTTCCCTTCCCGGAAAGCACCAATATATTCCATGCAGAATTCATCCTCGCCAGACATCGCTTCCGTAGCGAAGAGCATTCCCATCATATCCTTATTCAGTGGATCCAGGATGAAACTATCCATTCCGGCATTCATAGCCAGCACAGCAAAGGCCTGATTAGCAATCCGGCGTGCTGGCAGGTTGAAGGAAATGTTGCTCACTGCACCGGTGACATGGATGGTTGGATATTGTTTTTTTATTTCCCGGATGACTTCGGTAACCATGGTGATGCCATCTTCAGAAGTACAAAGCATTTCAATCAATGGATCAATATGCATCCGGGAGGGGTCGATCTTATATTCTTTGCATTTTACCATTAAATCAGTGAACACATCCAGACGATCTTTGGCCGTTTTGGGGATGCCCTTGTCACTATTTAGCAGGGCAACACATTCCCATTTGGTATCGGCCAGTACTTTGAAAGCGACATCGACCTTATCCCCTTCCAGTGATACCGAATTAAACAATCCCGGTTTGTTGCAGTATTTCATCGATTCAATACAGGTATACACATTGGGACTGTCCACCGCAATGGGCACATCGGTAGCATCCTGGACAATATCAATCAGCCATTTCATGGTTGCCAGTTCAATGTCATCATCAACTGATGCACAAACATCGATAAAGTCAGCTCCGGCTTCTGCTTGTTTGATGGCCAGATTCCAAATAAATTCAACGTCTTTTTCAGCAATAGCTTTTCCGGTCGAAGGAATGGCCCCGTTAATTTTTTCTCCGATAATAATCATGTTGTTTTAATTTCCTCTCAATTTCACTTTCCACGTCAATTCTTATAGATAACTATTTCTGGGTGTCAAATCAATCTTAGTAGATGCGACAATTCATCGCCCATTCTTCAAACAAACCTGGTAATCGATCATCTCCAACAAACAATGAATTTCCGCGCTCATTCAACAGTGTCGGCTGAAGAATAAAGCCTTTTCGGGGACCATATTCATTGATGGCACGAAGGGTTTCAGCTCTGATCTCATCAGCTGATGATCCTATCTGACTGCATTTTCCGACCGTATCCCAGCCGCCTTCAATCACCAGCCGTCCATTAAATCGTTCCTGAATGCCAGTCAGATCATTCATGATCTGAGCCGAACTCCAAACACCGATGCCAATATCTACATAATCCTCCAGTAGGGCTTCACATTTTCCGCAAGTATGCTGGAAGAAAATCATCCCCAATTCTTTGCAGGCATCGACAATTCGTTTATGAGCTGGTTTGATCACGTCTCGATAGGTTTGTGGCGACATAAATGTCCCTCTTGCCGTAGCAAGGTCATCTAGATAGACATAAATATCGGGTTTGTAGGCTTCATGGATTTTTTTCATACAGGCGATTTTATAATCGGCCAGCGCTTCGAAAAAATCCATGCAGGCTTCCGGTTCAGAAACTAGTGATATCAGACATTCTTCAAATCCCATAAAAGCACTGAGTCTTTCAAATAAACCATTGGGATGATAATAAGTAAGCATTTGTTGCTCTGAGTCAAAATCCTTTAACTCAGCCTCTGCAAATGGTTTTAAATCAATTGAGTCAGTATCCGGAAACTTTATATACTCCTTCCATTTGGTGATGTCTTCTAATATAAATTTACTCGAATCAGGGATACAACCTTCTGGGGTAACATGCCATAAAACACCAAAGGGATCAAGTCCATCTTTGTCAGTTGGTGCTTCAATTGGTCCATTAGAAAGAAAACCGACAACTTTCATGGCTTCAAATGTCAGCGGTACATATTCCGGATTTCCCCAATTCAATACTTCAAGAAGATTTTGTTTCGGTGTTAACATAATAAACTCCTTCGCTTTCGTAATATTGTATTTGTTTGATTGACCCAAAGAATGAATAAAGAAAAGATATTCTTACTTTCGTTATTCATTGCTTTTTTCAACCTCTTTAGCTATAATGTGAGTATAACAAAACGATTGCAAAAATGCTTTATTCGTTTATGCTGAAAAATAATTTAATCTTCATGATCCAATTTGTGATAAACGCACAAATACAAAATCCATAAATATTAATATCGCTTAAAGCTATTTAAAAAAAGAGAGGTCCGACTTCTTGATGAAACTTAGTATGTGGATTTTGGCCGACTGGCTAAAGAAATACAATCCGGAGATTCATATAAAAGAAGGATACCTTACGTTGGAACGGGTTCGCTTTTTTAACGGTGTCCAACACGAATATGAATCATGTGTTTTTGTTGGTCATTCAAAAACGATGGCAACCGCTTCAACTGAACAGGTAAGCTGTGTCAGTGGCGTTGATTTAATTCTGCTGAAAACAAACGACGTTGAAGGGATCTTTAACGAAATTTCGGATGCCTTTGAATTCTATTGGAATTGGCATGATAGTATCAGGCGTGCCATTCAAGAAGGGTGCACCGTCCAGGTCCTGCTTGATAAAAGCAGCCATATTTTAGATGATTTTACTTTTGTTACCGACTCTGGTTATTTACTCAAGGGGCATTGTTGTGATACTCTCCAAAACAGAAAAATCGATTTGGTCGAACAAATTTTGGCAGAAAATATGATTCCCATGGACAGAATTTTAGTCCTTAACGATGATAGTCGCGTTAAAAATGCTGCCAGTCGTGCTTATGTGGTGGATAATCCCATCCTGCCAAAACGAACCATCAGCCGAAATCTCTTTCTTGACCATGAACACATCGGTTGGTTGATATTGGTCGAAATCGAACATATGATCACCCCCGGAAGAATCCAGTTTTTGGATATACTAGGCGATATCATCGAAGAAGATTACGCCCGTTACAGTCGGGGGGGTAACGAAATTTTCTCCTATGAGAAAATGTTTTTGGATATTCTTTTCGAAGACACCGATATGCCTGATTCCATCAATCATAAAATGATGGCCATCAATTGGCAGCCTGATGATGAAAAACTGGTCTTTAAGATCATTGGTTGCAATCAAAATCGTGATCTGAGCCTGGCTTTGCTGAGAAAGCTGGAAGCCTCTCTGACCGGGTGTATTCTCCTTCATCACAATGAAAGCATTATTCTCCTTGCGAATTTGAATTTAGTTAACCACGCTGTTCTGATCAGACAGAACCAGATCCAGTTAAAGCAGGCTGCCAGCCGGAGCGGTGCAAGCTTTGTCTTTCAGGATATCAATCAATTGAAAGATGCATACAGCCAGGCGGAGATTGCCATCACTTACGGCACAAATATTCCCGGTGATATTCAAACCTGCAACGCGTGCGCCGTAGCATATAGTATCAATCTCTTACGCTCGACCAGTCATGCCGATTTACGACATCCGGGCATCCAAAAACTAAACCAATACGATGCACTCCACCATTCAAACCTGGCTAAAACACTTTGGCTGTTTTTACTTAATGAACGAAATAATACAGAAACAGCTAAACAATTATTCATTCATAAAAACACCCTAGCCTATCGGATTTCAAGAATTGAAGAAATTACTGGCATCTCACTGAATGATGCCGAAATCCGGTTCCACTTATTGATTTCATGCTATCTTGACTATTATCATTTATGAGCACCGTCTCCCATATACTTAACAAAAAAATCCCGGAACAGGTAATGAACTGTTCTCGGGATTCTTTCTTCGGATAACCTGGCGAACCGCCAATTAACCTGGTAGCTTGTTTCACCTTTCCGTGATATGAATCATTTCATAAGATAACATCAAATGTTCACGGATATCCGGGTTATTCATGTCCACTTGGATCAGCTCATGGATTTTTTTCAGGCGATACTGAAGTGTATTGCGGTGAATGTGTAAACATTCCGATGTAATGGTGCTGTTTCTTTCACATCTCAGGTACTGAAACAATGTAAAGCAAAGGTCAGCTTCATTTTCACGATCATAGGCATTTAGTGTCAAAATGGCTGGGTGACACAGACAGAGATCTTTGGTTATTTTTAACAGCGAATCATGAATATAGGCTGTAGTGAAATCTTCGCAACGACGGATATAGGAATTTGTAGATTGACCATAGTGGATAGCCAATTTAGCTTGATTCAGGCGCTCTGCCAAGGTATCCCATTCGGTAAAAGGCAGGGAAACACCACAGATAAAATCTAGCGGTTCAATCAGCTTTGTCAATTCATCAGCCAGGGCATCAAATTCTGATTTTAACAGTAATAAAAGGGTTTCATTATCATAGACAAGACGCTTACCCTGAGGGATATACTGATCAAGCGAACCATTTAACGATTCTTTTGTCAGTTGTTCATGGTTGTTCTCAAACAATAATAAAACGCAGGGAACCTTATTTTCCCAGCCCAGGGCCAGGAGGACCCAATCCAATTCTTCTTTTGGGACTGCTTTTCCATTTAAAAGTTCGCAAAATAATTTCGACATCGACTGTGCATAGGTGGATAGTCCTGGAAAATGGGTAAAGGAAACAATATTGAGAAATATATCTGCCAATTGACAGTGTCCGGCTGTCACAGTAGTTTGGAATTCCATGATTTGGATGTGTAAATGCATGTCATTAGCCTGTTTTAAGGTGCCACCGATACAGCGGTGAGATAGTTCGCCAAATGATAACAAGGCAGCCTTGGTACCTTGTAAAACAACTGAGTAATTATCCGATTTTCGCAACATTTGGATTGAGTAAAGTGGAACCCGTCCAGATTTGACGATGTGCTGCCAAGTTCCCCGAAAATAGTCATTTTGATATTCGCGGGAAAAAGCAAAAACGCGACCCTGCCAATTAGCGATAAAAATAGGATTCCGGAAAACCGGAACAGCAAGGTCGACAAGATCCTGCAAAGATGAATTTGAATAAACAGCATCTTTCAGCGAAGACTCCCATAACTGAAAGAATTCATAAGCAGCGAGCGATTCATTAAATATCGAAATAACATTTCCTTCAACCGCAAGATAAAAAGATTTATAGACACAGACAACACATCGATTGGTATTCAGAACGGGGTTAATTTCTGATTCTAAATCTGTCGATTCAGTGATATATAAGAAAACATCTGCTAATTCTGGTCGCTCTTTATCTTTTAACCGGATACCTGTTATACCAGGTTCTGAAGTTTCATCTTCCATTTTTGATGCGAGGATTTTAACCCCCTTTGCGTCAAACCAGTCCTTCAAAATATACAAACTCAATTTCATGACAAACTCCTTTATCAATTGTTCAAAATGAACAGTCGACTTAATTTAGACGTGTAAAGATTTGGTCTATGTGAACGTATACAAAGATCGATAATGGGATTATACTATACCTAAAGGTCAGTTTCAATAATAATATATTCCGATTTACATATGACCCATGTGGCCAATGTGAACAATGGGTAAAAGAAGTAATTTTTTTGCCTTCCATTTGAAAAGGAATTCAGAACGTTTCAATCGTTTTGTTTTCTTTTTTTGCATTTGAAATAAATGGTGTTCCAAATCATATGAGACACTATTTATAAATAAATTTAGGAGGTTTGATAAATGGGTTTTCAAAAAGCGAAGGGTTATATCGGTATGACTGACCCATCAGTTGCAGCATGCCAGGATTGTAAGGTATGTGAATTATTTTGTGCAGCAACACATGATGGTGCCTGTGGTTCAGAATTAAACAGGCTTTGGGAATCAAGCGATATTTTTGCTGGGGAGTACATCACGTATTCATGTAAACAGTGTCTGGCGCCATCATGTATGGATGCCTGCAAGGTTGAAGCAATTTACATCGATGAGGCGACAGGTGCACGATGCATTGACGCTGAAAAGTGTATTGGCTGTAAAGCCTGTATTAAGGCATGTCCACTGGATCCGCCAAGAATTAATTTTGATAGTATCAATAAAAAAGCGAAGAAATGTGATTTGTGCAAAGATCGGGAAGATGGACCAGTATGTGTTCAAATGTGTCCGACAATGTGTTTACAACTCAAAAAATATTAGTGATAGGGAGATGAAGCTATGAATGAACAATGCGGATGGGCAGGAAAAATATTAAGAGTAAATCTTACGGACGGTACGTTTTCAGATGTTGATACGATGCAGTATGTTCCGAAATTTGTCGGTGGTTTGGGGGTCGCCCATAAGATTTGGTGGGATGAAATGCCGTCAGGGATTAAAGCATTCGATCCAGAAAACAAACTGATTTTTATGACGGGGCCGGTCACCGGAACAGCATCACCTTCCAGCGGAAGAGCTGAGTTTGTTTCAATTTCCCCCCACAGTTATCCAGAACAATATGCAAATACCGGTATCGGCGGTTCATTACCCACTTATCTGAAGTGGTGCGGTTATGATGGGATTATCATCGAAGGTAAATCCCCGGAACCGGCTTACCTTTATATCTCTGCGGATGGGCCAGAATTAAGGTCAGCAAAGGATATTTGGGGATTGGGGCTGGTTGATGCCCAGGAAATATTACATGACCGACATGGGGGAAACTCATCGTCCTATGGAATTGGACCGGCAGGTGAAAACCTGATTCGTTTTGCAATCATCGGATGCGGTATTCACAGTGCAACTGGCCAGGGTGGTCATGGTGCCGTCATGGGTTCAAAGAATCTAAAAGCCATCACCGTAACTAAGGGTAAGCATCAGGTGAAGGTCGCTGATCCGGAAGGCTTATTAAAAACAACATTGAAATTTGGTCCGATCAGAAAACCCATGCCTGTTTATGATATGGATTTGGCCGATGATCAAACAAATCCCTTCTGGGATCGCTGGACAGGACCGGATCATAAACCTAATTTCTCAATCAACTGGATGGGGAATGTTCACAACAAACCCTTTAAATTTCTAAGTCATTCCTGTGGATTGGGATGCTATGCGTCCTGTGGCTTCTTTGAATTCAAAAATGTGCCTGCTGTAACCGAACCAAAACTGATTCACGCCATGACAGGTTGTAACCATACTCGTTATGAGCAGTTTTTCGATAGAGAAGATGAAACCGTACCGGGTGAAAATTTTAGAAAAGGTCTGGAAATTCATGAGCTGGCGCAACAATTGGGATTTGGCCATTTTGATATCATCTATGGTTTTGTTCCCTGGCTGTATTATACGAAAGCCATGGGTCTGGATACAGAATCAAAGGTGGGAATGCCAACCGAGGTGCGATCGAATGAATGGTGGATTAAACTGCTGAAAATGATTGCCTATCGTGAAGGTTTTGGGGATCTCATGGCTGAAGGTATCCGACGAACGGTGGTTGAATTGGGAGAGGATGAATACGCACATCCCATTTATGAAGGGCCTGAAGCAGCCAGAGAAGACGCCTGGTTTAAGGTCAGATTGCCACTGGCGCCACTGGGTGCCTGGGGATACACATCAAGAAGTTTGGTTATGGAAATGCCATTCCCAATGAGCATGCCAGGTCTTTTAAACTGGCTCATTGAAACTAGAGATCCTCATCATAGCAAGTGGCCGGATTGGGCACATCAGCGCTTTGGTGAATGGATGGCAACAGAAAAAGATCATTATAATAGTACCTTCCCACTGGAATGGGCAAGACAAAGCACCATTCGGGGAACGCTTTTAGATTCACTGACTGCCTGCTTCCAATTCCCATTGCGCAAATATATGGGAATGGAATTTGACTATGATGAGGTTGGGGATGGTTCTGATACAACTTCCATGGAATCAATCCTGTTTTCTCAGGTAACTGGGATTAAGGTTACCGAAGAAGAGTTTTTTGAGTCTGGTGAAAGAATCAATACCTTGTTCAGAGCCATTCAGATTCGAAACCATGAACGGACTGCAGATATGGAATTTAATGAGTTAATGCCCCGGCTTTATGATGCCTACGATAAAGATAAATTTAAAATAACCACCCAAAATTGGTATGAATATTTAGGTTGGGACAGAGAAACGGGTTGGCCGACCCGGGAAACATACGAAAAATATGGCCTGCAAGATGTCGCTGATGAGCTGGAGAAAATAGATAAATTGCCCAAATAATAAGAATGGCGCATCAATCAGAAATTTCTGATTCAGTATGTATAAAAGAAGGAGAAAAGCATGGCAGAAAAATTCGAAAATATCGTTGTTGGTGCCGGCTTCGCAGGTCTGACCTGTGCTGGATATTTGGCTAAAAGCGGCCAAAGTACTCTGCTTTTAGAAAAAGGTTCGGTTATTGGTGGGAGAGCTTCGGCTCATCCCGCCAATGGATATAATGTTGTGATGCATCTGCCGCTAATTATGACATCCCTAAATGGTGGGGGTGGGTACGGATGGGCCAATGCTGCGAAAGATTTTGGAGCAGACATTAAACTGCACTTCAGCCGAGAACCGCGGCTCTATCTTAATAGGGCAGAAGATCCATTTATGACCATACCAAAATGCATCACGACCGAAGCGGCTGTTGACTGGATGGAAAGTTTTGTAAAAAAAGCCCGGCCGGATCTCTGGTCAATAAGTTTCAAATCAGAACTTTACCCGATGCTTGATGAAATCCTTAATAAACCATTTAAAGAAATGTGTGAAGAATGGGATGAGGTGTCAGTAAAAGACTGGGTTCAATCCCGCAGCATGGATGAGGGGATTGAATATGTGTTCACCTCATTGATGGCCTGTTTCTGCTGGACTGCTGATGCAGAATTCACCTGGAACTATGGTTCAGCAGCCAAAGGATTTGTGATGCTGCGCATCTGGATTGGCAACCAGGGTGCCATGTCGGTTGCAATCCCTGATCTTCAGCATGGTATTTGCGAGCCCATCGCAGAAGCCATTACAACAAATTTTGGCTGTGATATACGAACGGACTCGGAAGTTTCTAAGGTTATTATCGAAAACAATCGAGCTATTGGGGTAGAGATAAAAGACGAAAATGGAAATATAAAACAGATCCAAGCAGATCGGGTGATTCTTGCCACCACCTGGCTGGATTACCTGAAATTGTTTGATACAGTACCGCCAACCCTGATGGAAACGATGAAAGCTCCGCTTCAACAGAAAATGGGCGGAATCTTTCTAACGTATCAGTTAAATGATTCCATCAGCCTGGATGGAGCATTTACCCTGTTTATCGATCCGAAAACGGGTTCATCAATCCAGGGTGGATGTGCCCAGAATATTGAACAGCCATGGAACGTTCCGGAAGGAAAGCAGCTGATATGGGCATATTCGGTAAGAAGTGATGCAGATTTCAGTCGATTGGGATTGGAAGGAATCGCGGCGGAAGTTACAAAAAATATGGAATTGCTTTATCCGGGATTTAATAGTGCCTTGGAGTCCACCAGTCCGGTGAAAGGCGCCAGTTATCCGTCCCACTATCGATTTAGTTCACTGCCGAAGATTCGTCAAAAATCCCCGGATGTGGAAGGACTATTCTTTGCCGGTGAATGTACCTGGCCGATGTATGGTCAGATCACCGATGGTACTGCCAGCACGGGCGCAAACGTGGCTAAATTAATTCTGGAGACGGATGATTTAGCAGGGGTATAAAATATAATTGCGTTATGTTTAATATCGTTGAAGAAAAATATTTAAAATTTTATATTTTAATGGAGGGGATCGTATGAACGAAAATATTGTCAGAATGCCCCCAGGAAATGCACCGGATATCCACTGCCATCATTATACAGATGGAAAATGGGAAGATCATATGATATATGTACCCCAAGAACTGCCATTGGCAATTTATATCAATGGCAGAGAACTGGTTACGATTCTATGTTCCCCTTCAAAGTTGAACTTTTTAGTTGTTGGATATTTATTTGCTGAGGGAATCATTGAAAATATTGAGGATATTAATATTTTAAGAGTCTGTGAGGAGAGTTCAATTGCCGATATCAAATTAAAAAATAATGACTACAAATTGCCTGAAAAACGAATTCTCACATCAGGATGTGGCGGCGGAATGAGTTTGAATAGCGGTCATTATCAAACAAGGCTGGATTCAAATGTGAGTGTAGCACCGGAAAAACTTTTTCTACTAGTAAAGCAAATGATAAAAAGCGGAAAAGCTTATCGTTTAAGCGGTGGCAGTCACACATCAGCGATTTGCGACACTAACCAGGTCATTGCCTTGGGAGAAGATATCGGGCGTCACAATACCCTGGATAAAATCATCGGTGAATGTTTGCTGCGGGATATTCCGACTAAGGACAAGATCCTTTTAACCAGTGGTCGAATCGCCTCTGAAATGTTAAGAAAAGCAGTCAAGATGGAAATACCAATTGTTGTATCATTGACTTCCCCAACCCAACAGGCGATAATATTGGCCAGGGAATTGGGGGTTACGCTGGTAGGTTATGTCCGGGGCAGCCATATGACTGTTTATGCCAATGAAAAAAGACTGGGAATTATAGCAAAAAATGACGAGCAGCTCGTATCTGAACAAATAGGCTAAAGAAAGACTTCCGGAATGATTTAAATCCGGAAGTCTTTTTATAATTAAAATCGACAGGAAAAATTATCAGTTTCATAGTATAGTAGATAGTGAAAGATAAGTGGATTGACACGACATGAAGTGACAGTCTGCTTAAAAAGTCACTGATATTATTAAAAATACGGTTAAATTTAAGGAGTGAAAGCGATGTTTAATATTATATTTCTGGGTCTGGTGAGCTTTTTTTCGGACATCAGCTCAGAAATGGTTTATCCTTTGATCCCCTTGTATCTGACATCTGCATTTGGAGCGACACCGGTACTTATCGGGATTATCGAAGGGATTGCAGAAAGTATTGCCAGCTTATTAAAGGTCTACAGCGGTTATATCTCAGATAAGTACAAGCGAAAAAAGATTTTGGCTTTTGGCGGATATTCTACCGGGATTATATATAAAATAGCGCTGCTAATTGGAACCTCCTGGACAGGGATCTTATTTGCCAGGGTGATTGATCGGATTGGAAAAGGGATCAGGACAGCCCCCCGGGATGTTTTAGTCTGTGAAAGTGCGGACGCAAACAAAATGGGGAAGGCTTTTGGTATTCATAAAGCACTGGACATGGCCGGCTCTGCCTTGGGGATCTTAATCGCTTTTATCCTTCTGTCCAGGGCTGATGGTAATTTTGACTATCAAACCCTGTTTGCAATTTCTATCATTCCCGCAGCAATCGGGCTTGTCATCCTATTGTTTGTCAAAGAAAAAAAACAAAATCGGGAAATTAAGGTGCGGGAACCATTCTGGAAAAATATGAGAAACCTGGATGTGAATTTAAAACTTTATCTAGCAGTGACATTCATTTTCACATTAGGCAATTCATCCAACGCTTTTTTGATCCTCCGGGGCAAGAGTATGGGCTTAACCGATGCGAATGTGATCCTGCTTTACTTCATTTATAATGTATCAGCAGCTTTTTTTTCGGTGCCTTTTGGTCATCTTTCGGACAAATACGGTCGAAAAAAGATTCTTGTTTCAGGGTATATCACCTTTGCCCTGGTTTACTTCGGATTTGCTTTTGTTTCAAACACAGAGGTGCTGGTGATTCTGTTTATCATTTATGGTCTTTACACCGCCATGACAGCTGGCGTTGAACGGGCTTTAATCTCAGAAATTTCACCAGTTAATCTAAAAGGGACGATGCTGGGGCTTCAGGCCACCATTGTAGGGATTGCCCTGCTGCCTGCCAGCGTCATTGCCGGCCTGTTATGGAACGTTTTTGGACCTCAGGCACCGTTTGTTTTTGGTGCCGGGCTTTCCCTGTTTGCCGCTGGTATGCTGATTTTTCTGATGAACCGAAATCCTAAACAAAAATACGAGCAATTATAAGCTAAACTGGCTAGAATAGGATAACTATGTAGAGAAATTAAGGTGGAGATAATGAGGGTTGAAATAGGTCTTAAATTGTGCTACTTCTGTTAGTGTTTTGCGATGCGTAAATAGGATTTCAATAAAAAAAACAGCACTTTGCGGTGCAACATCAATTTTTTCAGCAACTTTTTCTGGACAGAAGTCGGCAACCAAAGTGATCTGTTTTTGAAGTTCCAACGGTTTATTGAAAAGTAATAAAATATCCAAATCTGTTTTTGTCAGCAATTGATTTTTATTTAATTGAAAGTCATTGGCATTTTCAAAAAAATACTGTTTGGTGGCATAGCATATGTTTTTTTTATCAATATCAAAAGTTTTATTGATGACCAAAGATTGTCGTTTGGATCCAACCGGTGTGATCGAAAAGTCAAAATCATTGAGACCGGCAAACATACTGGAAAGAAGCTCATCCTCACGGTAATGTAAACTGAAATGATCAAGTGCCGGTCTGGTGACATAATTTCCTTTTCGCGGAATCGTCAAGATATAGCCCTCGTGAGCAAGAATCATCATGCTTTTCTCAATGGTTGATTTACTGGCGTTGTAAATATCCATTAGTTCGTTTTCTGAGGGTAAGCGACTGCCAGGTTTCAGCTCGCCTGAGATTATTTTATCTGAAATGTCTTTGACGATTTGTTTGTATAGCTTAGTATCCATAATTACTGACCTCGAATTTTGAAGGCGTTCCCTTTAAAATAGCTCTTTCCATAGCGTATGATTTGACTGACCTCATTTCGGGCTGTCGCTTCGATTTGAATAATCGGAAAGCCAATTTCAACTTCTAAAATTGAAGAAATGTGCTCATCAGAAGACAGGACAGCCAAGGTTACATGCTTTTTAATTTTTTCACCAGTAGCAGCATTTTCGTCAATATTGATGTAATGAAACTCTTTTTCCAGTACCGGTTCTTTAGGATTGTAATGGAGATAAGTTATATCATATCCGACGATCTCACCATTATTGAAGATGCGTTGTTTAACTTCAATGATCTTTTTTTGAGTGAAATTCTGCATGCGAATACGAAGATCGTCGCTCATATCAATAATATCTACAGACAGCAATTTATGTTCAAAATCCTGATCATCATGTGTTTTGAAATTGATGTCAAAATGAGTGAAGTCTGGTTTGCTGACAAAGTGACCTTTTCCCTGAACGCTGTGAATATAGGTTTCATTGATCAGTACCGCCAGAGCCTTCCTCACCGTCATCCGGCTGATTCCATAGCTTTGACTCATGTAATTCTCGGAAGGAAGGGGATCACCTGGCCTTAAAATGCCATCTCCGATGTCTTTTTTGATAGCATTAACAATAATCTGATATTTTGAGAGGGGTGTTTTATTGGCCATTTTTTTCGCGCATCCATTCGTTACATTTTGTAATCCCGGTTTCCGCAGATTTTGTTGCAAAATCAGCTCCGATATAGTTTAAAAGATCATTCAGAGAGGGAAAGTCCTCCGATGATTATTTTAAAATCATTTCTGATAAAATTTTTCTTGAACAGGTTGACTGTTTCCGTCATGGATTTAATGGCATTTGAAATGATACCACTCATGGCTAAAATATCCGGCTTTGTTGTTAGCGCCTCTTCAAAGAATCGATCCGGTTTGACGTCAACCCCCAGATCAATTACCTCATAACCTTCAGTTAACGCCAGGTTGGTAAAAATAGACTTTCCAATATCGTGGATATCATTTTCGACGGTACCAATTAGAATTCTTCCAGTTCGCTCAGTTGCTGTTAATGACAAACTCGTTTGTTCCAAATCATCAAAGAAATTTAAGACGCTTTTAAAAACACAGCCTGCCATAATAAGGTCCGCAATATAATAGTCAAGGCTTTCATAGAGAATCCCGATTTCATTCATTCCCAGGATAACATACCGTATAATTTCTTTTCGTGTTAAACCATCTGCTACTGCCTGAGACACTAAATCTAAGACCAAATCCTCATCCAAATTACTGACTGCTTCAATAATTTCATCTTTTATCACAGAAGTTCCCCTCGTATAATATGTTTAGACCCGTAAAGTAATTTTACTTATACTAATAAAAGTATGAGTAGAGAGGTGAAGGAATTGGATTTTATATCGATAATTAAAA
>NZ_CAKMJU010000077.1:0-5067 GCF_927416815.1 uncultured Acetobacterium sp.
TATTTAAAAACATCCTATGTTATGGTTCGGCAATCAACCGGGCGAGCGCAGCAATGAAGCAGTTTGAATTTAAAAACATCCTATGTTATGGTTCGGCATCGAAAACGAATGGGCCTGTACAGCCTTAGGCGAATTTAAAAACATCCTATGTTATGGTTCGGCAAAATAATGATTTGGTGGGGTTGGATATGATCGAAACATTTAAAAACATCCTATGTTATGGTTCGGCTATAGAAAAACTGCTAAAAAATAATAATGAGGGCTGATTGAATCCCTATATTAAGGCGTTATAGAAAAATTTACCAGCCGTTTTAAGAATTCCGAAATAAACGCTTCTGCTCCATAGAAACCCCATTAATTATGGCAATTTTGATAAAACACATAAAAAATGCCTGGTAAATTAAAGGAAAAGGTTCTCGGCAGATTGGAAATTGCCCAAAGTTTCTTCTTCAAAAACATCCCCATTAATTAATTTAATTATACACACAAAATCCTCTTCGCCAACAATAATATTTTTTAATTCCTGTCGAAGTTGAATGAGCTTTGAGGGCGTAATCGCACCGCGAAAGACTGATTTTTGGTAATGAACCAAATATTTTTTGCAAATTTTAAAAACCTTGTTCACTCGTTTTTCATTGATATCATAGAAAACAAAGGCATAATTATAATTAAGTGATTTTCCCATGACTTATTGTTTATCCTTACTATTAAACGGAATAAAAATTTGCCCTTCAAGAATTTCCTTAATTAGTTTATAACAGTCTAGTTTGATGGCGGTTCGATAACTTACTTTCCGCTTAAGCTTGGGATGCTGAAATACACTTTCCAGACGTTCTTCGAAGGCTCCGACAAATACTTTTCGGCCTTCTTCATTAAGAATACAATAATTTAACTTCTTTTCAAAATGTTTATCTACTTGAAGACGTCGATTGTTCACAAGATCAAAGATCGTCTTAAAAACAATCACGGGTTTAAAAACTTCGCACAAATCAAGACTCAAAGAAAACCGACCTTCCGATGGCTCGTGAAGAAAACTGATCCGTTGATCCAAGTGAGTCTGATAAATCACAGAGATGGTCTTGGAGTAAAGCAAGCTATTGCCAAAAGAAATCAGCGCATTAATGGGATTATCAGGAGGACGCTTGACGCGTTTATTCATCATAAAATCTTCAGGCAAGAAATAGTTAAAGCTCGAATAAAAGCGCTGCCACAATTCGCCTTCAATTTGCAAAATTTGTTTTATATGGTACGCGCGAGACAGGTTTAATGGCAAATCTTTGCGAATCCAGTCAATGGTGGGTTTTACCTCTTTCTTTTCATGCTTATAATAATGATAGAGCAGTTCATCAATATTGCAGGCGATGCCTTGAACAATGGCCTTGGCAATATCAAGACGTTTATTTGCTGACGCGTTTACCTGGGCAACCAGCAAACGGCCACTGACGAGCGTCTCTTTTGGATAAAAGGTGCCGCTGTAGCCTTCATGATAGTTGAAAAAGTGAACAATGACCTTATTTTTGGAGAGAAAATCAAGCAGCTTTGTATTGATGCTTACCTCAGACAGACAATAAAGTTCACGGATCCCTTCAATGGGAATATAAGTGTTTCGTCCGTTCACACGAAAGCAAAGTGAATTATCCTTCCTGGTCAACTCACCCATGGATGTCAGATATCGGGTATGTCCCATAAAAAACCTCCTTTAGATACAGCAATAAGTATAATAAGCGCACTTCGTGCACTTCCTATTAATGGCAACAGCTGGTGGTGCCGATTGGTTTAATAGTTCAATAATTTCCGTTTCGAGGATGGACAGCTTTTGGATGTTTTCCTCGTCCAAATCCACATAATAAATTTTTCGATCACCTTTGTTTTTTTCGACAAATTCTATTTTTCCTTGGCGTTCTATTCCTTTTTTCTTTAGAACATTGAGATAGAAAAGAACTTGCCACTTTACGGCTTCATAGTCAGCATCGGATTTTTTGATTTCAACCAGATAATCTTTGGTAATCTTATCAATTTTGATGTTTTCAACAGCAATTTCCGTTTGGGCACTTTCAGCCGCTTTAACCTCATGCAGGGCCTTTCCAATTTTAACATCCTCACTATTGTCTTCTAGGTTGATCCGATTGCCATGGAGCCAGCATTGACGTTTGCAATGGATGTAATAATTTACTAGGGTACCAGTTACTCCCATAAGCAACTCCTTTACAAAAAAAGATTGTTTTCATGATGGGCACGAAATGCATTTCGATCAAACTTACCATTTGGGAAAAACGCCTCATCACGTTCACATCGATAAAGATCTCCAATTTGTCCTTGATGATCAAATAAATACTTTGGCATGGGAATTTGATAAATAAAATAATCCATTTTCTCCGAAAAATCAGATAACCGTACCCGTTTTTCGGCATAACCCATGGAATTATTCAGCAGTAAATCAAGATAGTCATTCCACAGACCATCACTATCAATAAGAACGCCGTCCATTTCGACAGGATTACCGCAAATAAACAAAGAAATTTCTTGGCGATTATCATCAATCAGCTTCATATGTTTTTGGAGCTCAAAATAGTCAAAATTCCATAAGGTTTCCCGGGCGAAATTTTCAATATTTGAATCATTATAAGCTAGTTTGGAGGCATTGATTTCTGTGAGAATGATATCATAAAAGGTAGTAAAGTTTTTACTCTCAAGCAGGCTCCACATGGTTTGATCCTGGATTGTGAGGTGCTCCTGTTTTCTAAAATCGTTGCGGTATAAAAGATCAGCAGGGTCATAATTAAAAAAGAAAACCTTGGCAGCTTTTTTTTTGCAGGAACGATTGATGCGGCCAAGGAACTGTTCTTCTGCATCAAAAAGTGAAATGTCTTTAAAGCCCATATCCATATCGATGTCGACGCCGGCTTCGATGACCTGAGTGGCAACCAGAATCAAATTTCTTCCGGTTCGTACCCTTTCAATAATGTGCTTTCTTTCCGCTTTATTATCATCGCCGGTCATACATAAAATCTCGCGCTTGATTCCCAGTGAGTTGAGTTTATCGTTTAGTCGGACAAAAAAATCTAGGGCTGTCGATTTTTTAATAAATTCAACCAGGATTTTGTTCTCAAAACCAACAAATTTTGGATTGTTTTCAAGCATAATGCTGGTTTTTATTATTTTGTCTAAAAGCTGATCAAGAATGGCTTCCCGGTCATAGTTTAACAGTGAAAAATCTAAACTTACGCGGTCTTTAAAAAGTGGATGCTGGTAGTAGCGTTGCGGATCTTTAATGAGTCTTGGCACTGGGCGAGCATCCTTTAAACTAAGTTTTCCCAGATCGGGTAGGGTAGCAGACATAATGATAATGCGCATATTTAAAAGCTGGGCATAATCCTGAAGAAATAGGATAATCTCTTTCCAAAGATGGTTAGGATAACTTTGGATTTCATCCAGGATAATAACACTGTTGGCCAGATGAGCCAAAGGAAAAACCGATTCCCGGTCGGTGCCAAAAAGGGTGTTAAAGAAATTGACATGGGTGGTCAAAATCAGGGGATAATGGAAAAACTGTCGGGCTAAAAGGGATTGTTCATAATCAGTACATCGGTTATTTACATCAGTCCGTTGCTTTTTAGCTGATTCATACAACTCGCCATCCGGATAATTTTCACCAGAAGTTGTCAATGCTTTAATGGAAGTAATACCATTAACTACCGTAATTGCATTAGCAATGGCTGGATCAGCATTAAAGGCATTCATTAAACTGCTCTTTGTTTGCTCGACTAAGGTGTTAAAAGGAAAGACATAGGTGATTTTATTGAGCTTCGAATCGGATTCTAATAGTTTTAAGGCAAGATTGATAGAGGTATTGGTTTTCCCACTTCCGGTGGGCGCTTCAAAAAAGAAAAGTGATTCATTAGAATTTTTCAGCAGATTTTCTTCGGCCTCTAAAAAGAGTTCACTGCGTAAGGTGTTGATATCGTCTTGATCAAAAGGACTCACTGCAGTACTGCTTTTACTTAACTGGTGTTTGTGGATGTTTTGCGTAATGGGTGATTGATTAAAAGCCGTCAGGTAGTGATTGATATCCTTAATGGTACCAAAATGATGAATGGGCCCGTGCATAAAATCAGAGGTGGCATAAAAATCACAGGAAACCAAAAGACCAAACAAAAATCGTCCATAGATTATCCAGGGAATTGACTTCCATAGTTCATTTCTTTTTAGGTCGGTTAGTACTTTATGATGGGCACTTTCTATATTTCCTGGCTTTTTTATGATGTCACCAAATGATTCGGTGTACAAAAAACAATCTTCGGGTTTTTCGTTGACTAAATCGCGATCGATTTCTTCTAAAAACTTTGGAAAATTGCTGAGATAACCATGATGCTTGCTAATAATATAGGAATTAAAGATTAGGGTAAAAAACAGGATATGTTGTTCTTTACCTTTAAACGTAAAGACTTTGTTGAGATAGTGATTTGCATAAATGAGTGCTGAAAAGTAAGAGTGATTGGCGTTTTTCGAGCAGGTGGCCTGATGGGCGTGGTTCTTCATTTTCTGGCTTTGAAAATTTGGATTTGTTTTACCAAGGTCATGGGTATAGATGGCATTATAAAGAAGCTCCTGCCACAAGGTTTTGGCGGAATCGGACAAATCGCCAACGAGTTGAATTTCGAAATGATGAAAAATTGGGTCTAAATTCTTTTCCGCACAGAGTTTCTCAAAGTAGCTCATGGTTAGGTTCATATGATCTTCTAACAACTCCGATTTAATGTTTCCATGCCCATCTTCGCGAAGATGGGCATGGAATGGAGCAGCCGTATTAAAATGCGCTTTGAAATTAAAGCGTGGAACGTGATCAAAATACATAAAGGTCTCCTAAAAAAAGATAAGATTATTTTGGGCAGCCTGGTGTACGGTTGTCGTATCCGATAATTTTACCGGGATATTGGTATAAACAAACGGGATGGTTTGATACTGATTGGAATCGGGATCAATTGCTAGCGGCAGCCGTTCTTCATATTTAAAATCAAGTGCTTCCGTATCGTCTAAAAACAAATCATCCTGGGGAACCAGAGTCCC
>NZ_CAKMJU010000078.1:0-35501 GCF_927416815.1 uncultured Acetobacterium sp.
CGGAATCCCGGTAGTTTTGAATTAACGAGCACATTCAAAAAGAGAGCAACAACATGCTAAAGGAGAAGGGATTGAATACTGAAGAGAATTGCATCAAAGCGTTTGATGCCATATCAGTTGGTGTGGTGATGATAGATGAAAATGCAAAGGTCACCAAAGTCAATCGTCCATTGCTGAACTATTTCAACCGAAAAAGGACAGACTTTATTGGAAAGCAATTTGGCGATGCGGTCCAATGCAAGAGCAGCCGTTTAAATAAACTAGGTTGCGGTTTTGACCCAAGCTGTGAGTTCTGCGAACTGAGAAATGCGGTTATTAAGATTCTGGAATGCGAAGATGAACCGATTAAAATTGAATTCAAGAAAAGCATTTTTGTCGATGATGAGGAAAATGATTATTGGTTTCGGGTTAGCATTGCCCCGTTGATTCGAGAAGATAAAAGAAATGCAATGGTGACCTTTGTCGATATTACCGAGCGAAAAAACAGAGAGCTGTCACTGGAACAGTCCCGGGATTATTATTACCGGATGTTTGAAAACTTTCCCACCCTGATCTGGAAAACGGATCTGGAAGGAAATGTGGTTTACTTCAATCGCAGCTGGTCGCTATTTACCGGCAAGCTAAATGAAGACTATCTGGGAATCAAGTGGCTTGATCTGATTCATCCGGAGGATCGAAAAATATATCAAAAAATGAAGAACCAGGCCTTCCGCAGCAAAAGACCCTTCAGTATCCAATATCGCATTCGACATGCTAGCGGCAAGTACCGATGGATTGAGGGTATCTACAGTCCGTCTTTTGAAGAAGATGGTAGTTATGGTGGTTATATCGGCATTGGTATTGACATTACTGATCGGAAAAACCTCGAAGAAGGCTTGATTCGCTATAAGATGCTGGCCGAAAAGGTTCGTGATACCATTCTTTTTGTTGAAAGCAACGGGAAAATAATTGATGCCAACAATGCCGCCGTGGAGCTGTACGGTTATAAACGGGGAGAACTACTTAAACTTTCAGTCTTTGATTTAATCGAAGGCGGAAAGTCGATCGCAATTGAAGAAATGGAACATGGCGATAAGGATGGCGTATTTTTTGAAACCCTTCATAAGCGCAAAGATGGTAGACAGTTTCCGGTTGAGGTCAGCGCCAAAGCGGTAAAAATGAGTGAAAAACGGTTAATTATCTGTATTATCCGGGACATCTCTGAACGAAAAAACTCTGAAAATGCCTTGATTGACAGTGAAGAAAAATTTCGTCAGGTATTTCATAATTCAGCCGATGCGATTTTTGTTCAGGAAACAAAAATCGATGGTTGCCATGGCCGACTCATAGAAGTCAATCAGACGGCCGGGGATATGTTTCACTACACTTATGAAGAGTTTTTCGGGTTTGAAGATCCGGTTTTTAAATTACTTGACACATCTGAGGTCGGCAAAAAATATTGTCATGAGTTGCTGGAAAAAGATCAGATTGCCATCAAAACCCTGGCCAAACGAAAGGATGGGTCAACCCTACCGGTCGAGGTATTGTGCAGTCACTGCTATTTAAACGAAAAAAAAGTAGCTATTACCATTGTCAGGGATATCAGTGAGCGACTAGCGGTGGAACAGGCCTTAAAATTGGCTAAAGAAGAAGCGGAAACTGCTAATCAGGCTAAAAGTGAGTTTCTGGCCAATATGAGCCATGAAATCAGAACTCCCTTAAATGGTATTGTCGGGATGGTTAATCTCATGCGTTTATCCAATTTGAATCAGGAGCAGCAGGAGAATATTAAAATTATCAAGACCTGCGTCAATGCGTTGCTAAACGTGATTAATGACATCCTTGATTTTTCAAAAATGGAAGCCGGAAAATTGGAGATTAAAAAGAAAAACTGTGATATTAAAGCCCTGGTGGAACACACCATCAAAGCCCAGTCGCCAGTGGCAGCTGGCAAGGGGATCGAACTCAACTACGCGTTTTCAGCTGCGGTGCCCCAATATGTGATGGCGGATTTCCATCGGATTCAGCAGATCCTCAACAACCTGATCAGTAACGCTATTAAATTTACAGATGTTGGCGAGGTTTGGATTAAGGTTAGGAGCCTAGCTATAACAGATAATCAGGTTGACCTGCTTTTTGTGGTGGAAGACACCGGCATTGGTATTGCCGAGGAAAACCGCCAGCGGATTTTTGAAAGCTTTAGTCAGGTCGACGGTTCTTACACCCGGAGAGTCGGAGGAACTGGTCTGGGACTTGCTATAACTAAGCAATTGGTGGAACTTATGGGTGGGCAAATTTGGGTAGAAAGCAGGGAAGGGGTCGGTAGTCGGTTCTATTTCCAGCTCAGCTTTGAACCAAGTGGCGCAAAAGAGCTGCAAGCAGAGAAGCAGCCGGACTATTTTAAGATCAATCAGCAATATAAAATCCTTCTGACTGAAGACGACAAGGTCAATCAACTGGTTATTGACCGGATGCTTAACGAATGCGGTTATCGGGTGGACATTGCCACTAACGGCTATGAGGCAGTGGCAATGGTTAAGCAAAATAGCTATGACATTATTCTGATGGATATTCAGATGCCCGAAATGGATGGCATTGAAGCCACGAAACTGATCCGCGAAATCAATCAGGATACCCCGGTTTTAGCTATTACTGCCCACGCGCTTCATGGTGATCGGGAAAAGTTTTTATCGCAGGGAATGGATGGCTATATCTCCAAACCGATTAAGGTGGAGAAACTAGTGGAGGAAATTGAAAAATGCATCAACCGGAAGCTAGAAGCATTGCAAACTGGAGATTTCAAAATGCATATCGACGCTAATGGGGAAATCGTGATTAAGGAAAAGAATCCTTCCGATTGTCTGAGTGAAAAGGTATATGATGCGGAAAAGGAAGATCAACTATCCGCGCTGATCAAGGAATTAAACGATCAGGTGGCAGCAAAAAAACTAAAAGACCTCGAAAAGTTGGCCAATCAGATCAAAAAACTTTCCATTGCTCTGGACATTGAAGATTTAAAGGTAGTTGCCTTCAAAATTGAATTGGATGTCAGACGGGGAAATTTTCAGGCCGCAACCGAGAAGGTCAATCAGATTAATCATGTTTATGCGGTGTACAAAAAAACGGTATAATAAATATTTCGTAAGAAAAGGTCATAAAAAGAGAAAGCAAATGAAGGGTAGGAATGAAAATGAAAATACTGATTGTAGAAGATGACATGGTAAGTCGACGTTTTTTGGGGAAATTTTTAGCCCAATATGGTGAATGTGATATCGTGGTGGATGGGATGGAGGCTCTGGATGCTTATCTCATCGCAATTAAAGAAGAAGACCCCTATGACCTTATCTGTCTGGATATTATGATGCCAAAGGTCGATGGGGTGAAGGTGCTTAAAGCGATCCGAGATTTTGAAGTGCAACGGGCGATTCTTCCCGAAAACCGGGTGAAGATTATTATTATCACCGCACTGGCCGATACCGAGTTTGTCAATACCGCCTTTGATTTAGGCTGTGAAGCCTATGCTGCCAAACCGGTTGATACCGATAAGCTCATTGAAGTTATGAATAAATTGGGCGTCATCAAAGTTGATCAATAAACTAAAAATGGGGTAAAAAATGGGAATTCTAGAAGATCACATTAATAATTATACACAGTTTGAGCCGGCTGCTCTTCAAACAACGCATCATGATAGTAGCCGCTATAAAACTGGAATCTCGCTGTCTCATTATCTGTGTGATCTTAACGAAAGCATGAGTGAACAGCTCAACCGCAATATGCTGGTGGAACTGAAAAACAACCTCAGTAATGTGTTGTTTCAGAAAGAGTACACCTATACCCATGTGACCCAGTTTCTGGCTCATATGTATGAAAGCATCGAAGGTAATCCGATCATTCTTAAAGCCCTAGGTCAGATTAAAAAAATGGACGAGTATACCTTTACTCATAGTGTTAATACCGCCTTTTATTCGATGTTTATTGCGATGTGGATGGGTTTAGAAGATCAGGATATCATCAATGCCACCCAGGCGGGATTTCTGCATGATATCGGTAAGATCTATATTCCTGGTGCAATCTTAAACAAACCGGGACCCCTAACCGCCCAGGAATATGAAATCATCCAGCTTCATCCCCTTTACGGTTATTCGCTGCTCAATGAATTTAGCGAATTCAATCTCAAGGTCAAACGGGCAGTCCTCTTTCACCATGAGCGGATCGATGCCAAAGGCTATCCGCTGTGCGCCAGCGAAGATTATGTGGGACTTTTACCGAAAATCATTGCAGTCGCCGATGTCTATGACGCGATGACTACCAATCGGGTTTATAAGAAGGGAAAAACCGCATTAGAGGCCATTGACTATCTCAGTCATCAGGGGCGGCGCCATCTGGATAACCGGGTATTAGTGCATTTTCTAAATAATATTCCGGTTTATGATTTTAAGACATCATGAATGTGCGGAGAATTGATTTATCAGCAGTATTGTCTAGCGTTTACTCTGGCAAGCTGCTTTTTTTGTTTTACGCAACTTTTCGGCGCTTAGACTAGTTGATTTTTATAAATAGCTTGATCAGCTAAAAAAACAATATGATTTTGACACATATCTTAAATGATATTTTGGAGAATATCGAGGATTACCCGCATCTAGTTTTTGATCAGACCCGAAATATTGACAATCAAAAATTATTGGATCAATGCTGTAATCATCTTTTTATTCAGTTGTAAAATGAATAAATAAGCGTCAAGGTTCTTTAGAAGAAAACTAAAAAATAATCATCATGTTCATACCAGGATGTCTGATGAAAAAACTGTTTGCTTTGAAGCGTATATTGAAACGGAAGATATGCTATTATCTGAGGTTTGTCTAGTCACTGATAAAATTGAACATTTGCTTAAAGAAAAAGAAGGTATTTATTATGTGACATTACAGGTGGCAGTAGATAAATGTTGTGATAAGCGGTTATTTAAATAAATAAAAAAATGAGCAATATTTAGGGGGAATTTATGTTGAATGCAAATAAAAATATATGGTTAAAAATTTTGATACCCGTTGCAATTGTATGTGTTGTTGGTGGGTTATGGATATTAAAAAACACGCAAGATTCAGAACCAGAGAAAGGCGTATCAGTGGGCAGCAACAATCCCGATTTTGCCCTTGATGTAACGGATGAACTGGATCTTGACCAACTCAAATCCTACGGCTTGCCTATTGTTATCGATTTTGGGGCAGATTCCTGTCTGCCTTGCAAAGAAATGGCACCGGTTCTAAAAGCCTTGAATGAAGAATATCAGGGAAAGGTCATTATCAAGTTTGTCGATGTCTGGAAATATCAGGAGCTGGCTCAGGGTTACCCGATTAGTCTGATTCCGACGCAAGTATTTATTGGCGCCGATGGAAAGCCTTTTAATCCCGAAAATCCCTCGGCTTTTTCGCTGAATCAGTATGTTACGAAGGATACTGGTGAGTTGGTCTTTACGACCCATGAAGGTGGGATGACCAAAAACGATTTTTTAATGATCTTTGATGCGATGGGTGTTCAGTAATGGAAGCGATGATTAATCAGGGGTTAAGTGTACTTTCAGAAATGATTGCCGGCAATATCTGGCTGGCACCGCTGCTTGCTTTAATTGCCGGAGTGCTGACTGCGTTTACGCCCTGTTCACTATCGAGTGTGCCACTCGTGATTGGCTATGTGGGTGGGACTGCCCAAAGAGAAACAAAAAAAGCCTTTAAGCTTTCACTGGTATTTTCGCTGGGAATGGCGGTCACCTTTACGACTTTGGGGGTTTTGGCTTCGCTGTTGGGTCAATTAATGCAGGGAACTGGAACCTGGTGGTATATTCTACTGGGTGTTCTGATGGTGCTGATGGCACTGCAAACCTGGGAAATTTTTAATTTTATTCCAGCCACAAACGCCGTAAGTAAAAGCACGAAGCGCGGTTATATTGGTGCCTTTCTGGCTGGTATATTGGGTGGGTTCTTTTCCTCCCCCTGTGCGACGCCGGTGCTGATAGTGTTATTGGCGATGGTTGCCAATGAAGGCAATCTTATTTGGGGAATCCTGCTCTTGCTACTTTATTCGCTTGGCCACAGTATTTTGGTTTTAGCAGCGGGGACATCCATTGGTTTTGTGCAAAAGCTTTCGGCCAGTGATCGATATGGAAAATTCAGCACGATTTTGAAAATTGTGATGGGTTCGGGAATTCTATTACTGGCATTTTATATGTTTTATTTGGGCTTTTAGTAGGAGTGCTTTTACGATTTGTAAACGAATGGGATGTCCTAGCGCTTTGAATATTTTTACCGATACATCGTCAGAATTCATCCGTGACCTCTTTTCTATTTGGTGATTGATTAAACATCATAAGAGTAATTGATTTAATAACATTATAAGCAATTGCTTATAAAAAAGCAATCTTTATCTTTACTCTGTCAAGCATTTTTGAAAATGTCCCGAAAAAGATAAAACATAAGCACTCATAAAAAAGAGTGCATTAAGAAGGAATCGAACGGGCTATATGGGAACAAAACACGATCAAAAGTTGAGGTCCGGGAGATCAAAACGATGCGCCTGTTTATTAACGTAGCGTTCAAAAGAAGCCTGTTTCCAAGGATGAGACATTGGTGGAATATAGCGTTTTCGCGGTTTCTTTACGGGTTGAACAAAGTCGAAGTTCTTGGATGTTTGTTCATGCTTGGGGATTTCGTCCAACACATAAACTATTTTTCCAACACAAAAGAACAGGGATTGATCGAAGGCCTGAATCACCATGCCGGAGGTGCCCTTGTAATGATAAACGGGAAGACCTTTGGCATCGAGAAGTCTGAAATAGCGGTTGTTAAAGCGAATGCAGTGACCATTATCGACCTTGCGATTACTTAAAACGGCCAAGGTAAGATTGATTTTTTCAGGATTCGGTTGCAATTCGAAGACAGACTTGGTATGATCAATGGCAAGAGCGAATTGTGCATTGAATTTTTTTATGTAGGAGTTTAAAAACTCGTTTGCCTGCTCAAGTGTAGTTGCGCCTGCCAATTGTAATTCAAAGGGCAGGCGTGATTGTAATGTTTGAAACATCCGCTCAACTCGGCCTTTCGCCTGGGGAACACTGCTGGTTTTTATATCAATCCCCAGCTGCTTGCAGGCATAACCAAACTGAGTAAAGGTGTCACCTTCAAGAGAAGGTGATTTTTTTTGTTTGTACTCAAAAACAGTCCGACGATCCGTGAAGAACATGTACGGAATCCCGTGATTATTGAGGATTTGATGCAGGATGTGGTAATAACCATTTAGCGTCTCCTGGCGGTCGAAATAAGCGCCGACGATGGTGTTGGTCGCATCATCCACCGCGATATGGAGCTGGGATTTTTCATCCCCGAACCAGTGATGCAAGGAAGCATCCATTTGCAGCATTTCGCCAAAGAAAGCGCAACGGGGACGGCGGGGATGAGCATCCTCAATGGCGAGAATCGAAGCGGTGATCGCAGCCGACTGTTTTTTAGAAGTGGTTGACTGCTGCATCGCTTCCAATTGTTTTTTTAGATTCTTTTTCGTAATCCGACACGCTTTAGGCGAAAGAATAAAGGCCGAGGCAAGTGCCGATCGCACCACGCTGATTGAAACCTGAATCGCTTCATGCTCGCCGAGAAGTTCCTGAAAGTGCTGGAAGTTTGTGCCATAGTAACGTGTCCGGTAGAGATCGATAATCAATTGTTTTGTTTCGGAGTCAACGGTATGAGCCGGCTGGCGCCCCTGATTTCCATGAACAAAAAAAGATTTCCCAGTTTTGCGATAGCCACTAATCAGGCGATTGATGTGCCGCAAGGAGCACCCAATTCTTAATGCTGCTGTCTTTTTATTCCCGTTTGTATCCACCAGTAATTTTATCGTCTGATATTTTAATTCTTCATTCATTTTCAAGCTGACCTTTCTGATTGTCTTGCCTCTTTCCAATAAAGTTTAATACTTATTTTCTGAGGTTACATCATACACTAAATTTTGATTTTGGGACATAATCAAAAGTGGTACACTAGGACATTATCATAAGTCGTTCATAATAAAAAAGCAATCTTTATCTTTACTCTTGACACCTATAAACGAGGGGGAGTATAATAATTTTAAACATAAGGAAATAATTATATTATATAAGAGGTAGAAGAGATGAGTCAAGAATTACCAGGTTTTATTATGTGTGTCTGTACTGGAAAATGTCCTGGATTTCAAGCTATGGACATTTGGGATTTTATCAATCAGGTTCGGGTTGAGTTGCCGGTTGAGTACGCCTTTATTCACCCACAGCTTTGTGAAGAAGATGGCGATCGCTTTTTAGCCGATTTTTTAAAGTCACATCGAAAAGTAATCATTGGTGCCTGTGCCCCGAATATGCAACGCAAAATGTTTAAGGATGCTTTTAAAGATGCGGGACTTAGTATTGAAGAAGATGCAGTGATGTTGGACATCCGCGATATGACCAACGAAAAAGCCTTTGAAGTGGTCGAGAATAAACTCGAAGAAATGGGATTCGAGGTATAGTCATGAGTGAATCAACTTTTATGGGTGTGGAACGGGATCGGATTGATTGGTCTCCCCGAATTGATTTTACGAAATGCAATGATTGTATGGACTGTGTGGAATTTTGTCCCCATCAGGTTTTTGAAGTGGATGAGAATGCCAAGCCCAAACTTAAGGTGAAAAATCCCAACAACTGTGTTGTTTTTTGCCGCGCCTGTAGTAAAACCTGTGGACCGGATGCAATTACATTTCCTGATAAACCAGAAACGACCAAGATGATTAAAGCCATTCGTAAGGCAGAAAAAGAGGCTGCAACCGATGAGTGATTCACTTTGTGTTTTACCCTGTAATGGATTAGATAAATGCGCCGGGGATCTATCCCGACGAGTTGCTCAGGAAATGGCAAAGTCGGAAGAAGTCGAGCTGATCTGTCCAGTTTTACTAAATCAGAACAAAAGCCGGTACGAAAAAGCCCTGGAAGCAGGCAGCTTAACGGTGATCGATGGCTGCAATACCCGCTGTGCCAGCAAACTGGCCGCAGATTTAGAACTTGCCATCAAAGAAAAAGTTAATGTCAGCGAGGTGGCCAAGTCGCTGGATATCAAGCTGGGAGTTGAAATCCGGGAAGATCAGGACACCCAGGCAGTGATTCAGGCAGTGCTGGGAAAAATAAATAGTTCAGCCGCAGAACAGGTTGAATCGGAATTTGTTGAACCCGAATCGGTCGAATATAATACTTTTTCTCATGGTAAGTTTATTTTCAAGGTGCCAAAAGCCAATTATTATTTCAATGAAAATGACTGCTGGGTGACAGTATCAGGGAATATGGCCAGGGTTGGTGTCAGCGATTATGTGCAACAGAATCTGTCAGATATTCTCTATGTCGATCCACCGGAAATCGGCGATGAATTTGAACAGTTTGACGATTTAGGCAGCATCGAATCCAGCAAAGCAGTATTTGAAATTGTATCACCAGTAGCCGGTACCGTAGTTGCGGTTAATGCTGGTTTAAGTGATGCTCCGGAACAGGTCAATGAAAGCCCCTATGAAAAAGGCTGGCTTGTGGAAGTTCGTCTAAGCGATTTCGAAGAAGATCAGGATCTTCTTCATGATTGCCCGGCCTATTTTAAATTTTTGAAGCGAAAGGTAGCAGAAATAGATGTCTAAGATTAAAGTAATACCCTGTAGCGGGATTGGTAAAGTATTTGGCCTATTGGCCCGGGAATCGGTGCTGATGGTGACCGAGGAGAAATGTCCCGATGAGTGCGAAACCCTCTGTCTGGCTCATGTAGTTACCGGAGATGATGAAGTAGTGGGAAAAATTAACGGTGAAAATTGCATCACTATGGATGGTTGTGCCAAATACTGTGCCAAGAAAAGTGTCGAAGAAACCGGTGGCATCGTCGTAAAAAGCCACAAGGTGCCAGATTATATCAAAGCCCATCGCGGCGAAGAACATGGCACTGGAACCTATCTCACAGACGATGGCTGGAAATATGCCGAAGAACTGGCAGAAATCATGGTTGAAGATATCAAAGAAATAAAAGCAGGGGTGAACTAAGATGTTAGGAAACAGAATTGGCGTTATTTCATGTAGCGGCGAAGAGTGTCTGGGTGGAACGATTTCTCGGTTAGCTGTGCGAAAAATGATGGAAGAACTCAAACCCGGGATGGTTTCAACCCTTTGTCTGCCGTTATTTATTGCTGGTGATGGCGGAGAACGGGAGTTTGCCGAAAAATACCCCACCATTGCTGTAGATGGTTGTTCAAAATGCTGTGCCAAACGAGCCATCGAAAAATATAGTAGCGCAGTTGCCGGCAGTATCGATGTGGCCGAGATCATTGGCGAAGCCAAAGCCCTTGAAAAACCCTTGTCGACACGTCATATCACCGATTTACATATGGAATATGTAAATCAAACGGCTGCTAAAACCTGCGAAATCTTTGATGAGATTTTGGCAAAACAATAAACCATCAAAATAATGAAAAAAGCCAGATCATCTTAATGCGAAGATCTGGCTTTTGCGTTGTGTAAATTTTTTCAAGACTGGTACTTAGTCGGTTTCATAACCCATTAACTGCAAATGTGCTTCCAGGCTTAAATAATTGGGTGCATACTCTGCTTCCTTCATCAGAGTGCACTGGTTTAGTCGACAGGTGCCTAAGATTAACTTTGAGGCAAAACCCATGCACGAACCCTGGCCACAAACTTTACAGCCAAGCTTTTTTGGCAGAAGTTTGTAAAGCTGAATCGCACTAGGGCGTTCGCGGGTTTCTTCATTTGGAGTGATATTATCGCGATTTTCCCAGGTCTCGTTGATAAGATCTCGGATATGATCGATCATTTCATGGCATTGAGCTTCATTGGTTAACTGGGTGCAAGTAAGCTTATTATCATGGATGTTGATAATGTGGCTACCAATTTTATAAGTAAATGTCTTTGCGGTTGGAATATAAAGTCCAGTTTTAATTACGGTATTAAGGTAGGGCATGACCTCTGGCACCGGATTGCTCAGCTTGGCACGAAATTTAATCCGTCCACCACCGGTAGTACAGGGCTTAATATAAATAAGACTGATTACAGGTAAATACATTAGTTATTCTCCTTTTGATATGATTTTAATCCGTTAACCAGGGCATCAATATCAGCGGTTTCGTTAAAATAGCCGATGCCGATGCGACAAGTTCCTCGGGTAACCGTACCAATCAGACGATGGGCACTGGGCGCACAGTGCAAGCCGGAACGGATCATTACATGGCACTCCTGATCCAGATAAAAAGCGATTTCTTCCGGGACGTGATCTTTGATGTTAAAGGGAATAACGCCTACGGTTTTGGAAGAATCCCGGGGGCCATATATTTCAATGCCGGGAACCGCACTTAAAGCGCTTAGGGCGTAGTCCATTAGGGTGTCTTCTTTATGTCGGATTGTTTCCAGGCCTTCAGCTTCTAGAAATGCCAGGGCAGCGCCCAGACCGATAATTCCGCTAACATTCAAGGTACCGGCTTCGAGATGGTTGGGATAATAGTCGGGTTGGTATTCATAGGCCGAATCACCACCAGTGCCGCCAGAGATGAGGGGATCGATATTGGCATCGCAATTAACGATCAAGCCGCCGGTACCCATTGGCCCTAGCAGGCTTTTATGTCCGGTAAAGGCCAGTAAGTCAATGTTTTGTTCCTGGACGTCTATCGGAATAACTCCGGCTGTCTGGGCAGCGTCAACCAGAAAAAGTATGTTTTTCTTTCGAGCCAATGCGCCGATTTCAGCAATTGGTTGAATCGTGCCTAGCACATTGGAGGCATGGGTGAAAACGATCATTTTTGTAGTTGGAGTAATAGCCGCTGCCACATCCTTGATATCAGTTTCGCCTTGCTCGGTAGCTGGAACAACTGTAATATGAATCCCCTGATCGCGTTCCAGCGTTTTTAGGCATCGCCAGACGGCGTTATGTTCTAGAGAACTGGTCACCACATGATCGCCGGGTTTTAAGATGCCTTTAAGGGCAAGGTTTAATGATTCAGTAACCGATGAAGTAAAAACCACTGTTTTAGGATCATCGTGGTTAAAGAGTTTGGCCAGGCTTTTTCTGGTCTGGTAGACCAGACCATCAGCTAAAATGGCCTTTTCATAGGAGCCTCGACCGGAAGTTCCGCCATTATTGACAATATAATCGTAAATTGCATCAGGTACTGCCAGCGGTTTAGGAAAGCTGGTTGCAGCGTTATCTAAAAAAATATCCATAAAACACTCCTTCTATAATCAAATAATAATATCCTTAGTTGTTACTTTTATCATAGACGTTAATCCTAATTTCGTCAATATAATTAACAGGTAGAATTTGGGTTGAATAAAATCGAATCATCGTGATTTGGGACAGAAAGAAGACAAAAAAATAACAGTTGACATATTCATATGAATGATATATCATATGAATTGATAGTTATGTGAGATGTGAGATGAAAGTGAGAACTGTGCAATCAGGGGGGCGCAAATGAAAAATAAACCGATGATTGGGGTATTGCCTCAATATAATGCAATCGAGAACAAAATCTATATCGCCCCACCGTATATGAATGGCATTATTGAAGGTGGTGGTTTACCGGTGTTGTTGCCCTTTGTAAAAAACAAAAAAGATATCTATACATTGGCGAAAGAATTCGATGGTTTTCTTTTTACCGGGGGACAGGATATCAACCCTAGTTTATATGGTCAGCCTTTGTGTAATTGCTCGGATGAGATCTCACCGCGCCGTGATGACTTAGAAATAAATCTTTTCAAAGCGATTATAAAAGAAAACAAACCGGTATTTGGTATCTGTCGGGGAATGCAATTGATTAATGTGGCATTAGGTGGGACTTTGAAACAGGACATTTTAGGGGTTCGGGAAATAGGGATGACTCTTCAACATTTTCAAAAGACACCCTTTGATATTCCTGTACATGAAATAAATATTGAAAAGAACACTTTGCTTTATCGAATTTTAGAAAAAGACAAAATATTGGTAAATAGCATTCATCATCAAGGGATTGGCAATCTGGCTAAGGGACTTTTGCCTGTAGCAACCAGTGTCGATGACCTGATTGAGGCGGTTGAAATAAAAGCTTTGGACTTCGGAATTGCCGTTCAATGGCATCCTGAACAGCTCTTAAAAACCGATAATAATGCGCGGAAATTATTTGCTGCTTTTATAAATGCAGCAAATAGTAACTGCAATAAAAAAGTGATTTGAATGGAAATAGAGATAGCACACATTAAAAAGTGCTCATTAATTTTGACTAAATTACATCATGCAAGGAGAGACAATGAAAATTACGATTATTGGTGCTGGCCCGGGCGGATATGAAGCTGCTATTATGGCAGCTAAGTTAGGTGCAGAAGTGACGGTTATTGAGAAAAGCGAGGTCGGCGGAACCTGCCTTAATTTCGGGTGTATTCCGACTAAGGCTTTGCTGGCTTCTAAAGATGTTTTAACGACATCTTTAGAAGCCGAAAAATTTGGAGTTTTTAATGACCACACAACTACGGATCTAAAGCAAATCATTGAACGAAAAGATAAGATAGTATCTGGTTTAGTTAAGGGAATTGAATTTCTTTTCGAATCGAATGGCATTAATTTGGTTCGCGGAATCGGAAAACTGATCGATTCAAAAACGGTCGAAGTTCAGCGCATTGATGGCAGGGTTGAAACCCTGGTGAGTGATAAAATATTATTAGCAACCGGTTCAGTGCCGATCTGTCCAGAAATGTTTCATTATGATGGTAAGAAAGTGATTACTAGTATCGAGGCTTTGGCTTTAAAAACGCCGCCAAAATCGATGATTGTTGTTGGCGGGGGCGTCATTGGCTGTGAACTGGGGCAGTTTTTTGCTCAAATGGGAACGAAGATAACGATTGTGGAAATGGCCGACCAGATTTTAAGTAGCGAGGATGAGAGTGTCGCGAAACAACTCGTGCGACAATTTAAACGGGAAAAAATAAAGGTATTGACCGCCAATGCTATTACTGACGTGAAGGTTCAGGATTCAGGGGTGGTAGTGACATTAAAAAAGGGCGAACTTTTAGAAGCAGAACTGATGCTGCTGTCGATCGGACGATCGAGCTATTCGAAAGGACTTAACCTGGAAGAATTAGGAATTAAAGTTGATACGAAGGGTCAGATTGAAGTCAATGAGTCACTCGAAACCAGTGTCAAAGGCATTTATGCCGTAGGAGATCTGATTAGTACACCTTATTTAGCCCATGTCGCATCGAAAGAAGGCATTATTGCTGCTGAAAATATGTTGGGGAATAATAAAACCGGTGTGCATAAAGCGATACCCAGATGCGTCTATACCGACCCGCAAGTTGCCGCTGTCGGATTAACTGAAAAAGAAGCCCAGCAAAAGGGCATTAGCTATAAAACAGGAAGCTTTGATTTTCGATCACTCGGAAAAGCTCAAATCATTGGTAAAATCCAGGGACAGGTTAAAATTATTGTAAATGAACATGATGTGATTATTGGCGCTTCGATTATTGGTCCTGAGGCGACCGATCTTTTGACTGAATTAACCATGGCTGTACACCTTGGTTTAACAGCAGAAGTATTAGGTGATGTGATCCACCCACACCCAACTCTGTCCGAAGCCATTATGGAAGCGCTGCACGATGTGCATGGGAAATCAATTAATAAAGTTTTAATGCGGCTTTAAAGCGCTATCTTAAGTTTCAGAAAAAACTTGACAAGGTCACATGAATGAGATATCATATGAATGTAAAGAAATATGAAATTAGGATCATGTAAGAAAGAAGGCTTATGATGTACAAAAATTTTACACCAGATAATGTTAATTTAACTAAATATTTATTTTATACCGGCAAAGGCGGCGTTGGCAAAACCTCCACAGCCTGCGCAACGGCAGTGAGTCTAGCCGATCAAGGAAAAAAAGTATTCCTTGTCAGCACCGACCCAGCTTCTAATCTACAAGATGTATTCGAAACAGAATTAACCGGACAAGGGGTTCCCATTAAGAACGTTCCCAATTTAATGGTTGCTAACTTGGATCCCATCGAGGCAGCAGAAGAGTATAAGGAATCGGTAGTCGGACCATATCGGGGAAAATTACCGGATGTTGCGATCGCCAGTATGGAAGAACAATTGGCGGGATCCTGCACCGTTGAGATTGCCGCATTTAATGAATTCTCGCGGTTTATTACCGATGAAAAAATGAGCAAAGAGTATGATTATATTATCTTTGATACTGCTCCCACCGGTCATACCCTCCGAATGCTTCAATTACCATCAGCTTGGGACAGCTTTATTGATGAAAGTACCCACGGCGCTTCCTGTCTGGGACAGTTATCCGGTTTAACCGAACAAAAGAAAATGTATGAAAAAGCCGTGCAAACCCTTTCTGACGGCGACATGACGACCTTGATTTTGGTTTCTCGACCGGAAATATCACCGCTCCAAGAAGCCGCCAGAGCGTCTAAGGAGTTAAAAGAAATTGGTGTTGAAAATCAAATTTTAATTATCAATGGGGCTCTGGAGAATTTTGATAAAACTGACGATATTGCCACAGCTTTTTATGGCAAACAAAAAGATGCCGTTCAGAGAATTCCTAATAGCTTAAAGACTCTAGATATTTATACCTTACCACTTCGTGCCTATAATGTTGCTGGCGTTGACAATATTCGCCGCTTATTCACTGAAGATGATGTGATTGAGGTTGAAAAAGTTCAGGAAATTAGTGATATGCCTGGTTTGGAAAAACTGGTTAAAGATATGTATGATACAAATAAAAAAGTTATCTTTACCATGGGTAAAGGTGGTGTTGGTAAAACGACCATTGCAGCAGCTATTGCGCTGGGACTATCAAAAATGGGTAAAAAGGTTTACCTGACTACCACCGATCCAGCCGGTCATATGAGTGCATCAACCATGGGTGGCGAAAACATCACCGTCAGTAATATTGATGAAGCTGAAGAATTACAAAAGTATCGGGACGAAGTCATAGGCAAAGCCAAAGCAGCTAACATGAGTCAAGATGATATTGATTATATTATCGAAGATTTGGAATCTCCTTGTACTCAAGAAATTGCGGTATTTAGAGCCTTTGCAGAACAGGTAGAAAAAGCTGCAGATGGAGTGGTTGTGATTGATACAGCGCCAACTGGTCATACCTTGCTGCTACTTAACTCAACGGAGAGCTATCATAAAGAAATGGAACGATCCAACGCAGATATTCCCGATTCAGTCGTCAATCTTTTACCGCGGCTGCAAAATCAGGCCGAAACGGAAGTTGTTATTGTGGCTCTGCCAGAAGCTACACCGGTCTTTGAAGCACTGCGATTAGAGGCAGACTTAAAGCGTGCCGGGATTATGAATAAATGGTGGGTAATGAATGCCAGCCTATTGGCCACTGATACCAAGGATCCATTCTTGCGAGCAAGAGCTAATAATGAAGAAAAATGGATTAAACGAATTGCTGAGGATACCAAAGGAAATTACGTGGTAATTCCCTGGAAAAAATAAACATGTCTGTTTCACAAATAAGAAGCACTAGGTTAATTAATTTAGAATTAAACAATGAGGAGAAACAAAATGATTATTACAGATGAAGCAAAAGTTGTATTAGAAGAAATGTTGAAAGAAAATGGTCAAGATTCACTCCAGGCATCCCTGCAAGAGGGCTGTTGTGGAACATCCCTATATTTTACATTTACCAATAAAAAGGAAGACGATCAACCGGTGGTTATAAATGGTATTAACGTCTTAATGGAAGGTGAAGCTGTAATTAAAACGAACACAGTTACTTTAAAAACAGACGATGAAGGCAAACTGGTTGTTGAGGATTCAGCTCAAGCATCGGGATGCTGTTAATCAAGATTATTAAGTGTGGACTAACCGATTTTATTAAAAAGACTCATCTTTTAGAAGGAGAATCAAATGAATAAAGTAGAAATATATGATCCGGCCATGTGCTGTTCAACAGGTGTATGTGGACCAGGTGTCGATCCTGAGTTGTTACGGGTTTCGGCCATGTTAAATGTCTTGCAAGGCGAGGGTAGAAAGATTCTCAGATATGGCTTATCCGAAGATCCAATGGCCTTTGTAGCCAGCAAAACTGTGAATGACTTAATTCTTAATGAAGGCGTTGAAGTGCTTCCAGTTACGATAGTGGATGGCGAAGTAAAAAAGAAAAAAGGATACCCTTCCAACACCGAATTAGCAACTTGGGCAGGACTTTCAGAAGAAGAAATACTCAAGCTGCTTGCCAAGGCTCAAACGGCAACAGTAATATAGAAGAATTAAGGGGTTTATCTGTATCAGAAAACCAATAAAAAATTTCCTTAAAAATTACAGGGGTAAAATACTTACAGAGATAAAATTCAAGATTGAGATTTTACCAGGGTAAGGGTTGTTTGGGGGTTGTCAACAGACAACTTAATCAAACAACCCTTTGCTTTGATTTTTTAACTCAAACTTCGCACATAATAATCGAGCAAAATCATCGTAAATCCGATGTTGCAAACATAAAAATAGCATGAACACACCAGATTTGTTATAATTGAATTAACGAAAAACAAACAAACAACCTGGAGGCTCATGCTATGAAAATTATAACACAAACCGGCACAGACTTGAATTCCAATTTAAAAATTGTCACCCGTTTTTTGAAAAAATATCAGGTTAGCCTGCTTTTAAAAACATGCAACGCTTATAAAATCAAAGGTTTTTCAGTAATTTCGGTTTTTGAATATCTGTTGAGCGTCATTTTTACCAACCGATCGATATACATGAATTACGTGACCAATCACCATTGTCCGGAGTTTCAAAAAGATACGATCTATCGCTTCATGAACTCCCCCAAAATCCATTGGCAGAAATTTACCACGTTGCTGGCCGCCCGGGTGACCAATCAGAGTCTTACCCGTCTTACCAATGAATCCCGGGAAAATGTTCTGATTGTTGATGATACCCTGTTTGAGCGAGACCGCTCGAAAAAGGTGGAGCTGTTGTCCCGCGTCTTCGACCATGTGAAGCATCGCTATACAAAAGGATTTCGCCTGTTGACGCTGGGGTGGTCTGACGGGAACACCTTCATTCCGGTTTCCGGTTCACTGTTGTCATCTTCCGATGATAAAAATCTTCTGAACAAGGCTGATAACAGTCTGGACAAACGTAGCATTGCAGCCAGACGACGAAGCCAATCGAGACGCAAAGCGACGGAAGTGATGCTTGAGCTGATCCGATCTGCCCTGAAATCTGGGATCAGTGCCAGCTATGTGCTGTTTGACACCTGGTTTTGCAGTCCATCCGCCCTGATTGCAGTCAAAAAAACGGGGATTGACGTCATTGCCATGGCAAAGAAGACACCCAAAATTCACTATCTTTTTGATGGCGAAAAGATATCTGTCAAAGCCATCTATTCAGCCTGCAAAAAACGCCGGGGGCGATCACGATACCTGCTTTCAGTGGACGCCGCGATTCAAAAAGATGACATCACCATACCGGTCAGACTTGTTTTTGTCAGAAACCGAAATAAACGCAATGATTACCTGGTTCTGATTACAACCGATCTCACTCTTTCCGAAGATGACATCATTCGCCTTTACGGAAAACGCTGGGCAATTGAGGTTTTTTTCAAAGTATGCAAATCCTATCTGAAACTGACAAAATCCTTCAGAGGACTGTCTTTTGATGCCCAGACGGCTCATGTTGCGATTGTCTTTACCCGCTACACAATGCTGTCACTGGAAAATCGCTTTAACCTTGATGTGCGCAGCATCGGAGAACTGTTCTACTGGACATGTGATGAACTGGCTGATATCACTTATCAGGAGTCTTATCTTCTGTTGATTGAGCTGATGCTGAGTGTTTGTCAGGATCAGCTTCAACTTAGTGAAGAAAAGATGGTTGTTCTGCTCGAGCAGTTCTTTCAGAATTTACCGGCAATGATAAAAAGTAGCCTAAAACCCTGCGCCTGAATGGATGTTTTTCAGAAAAAACCTTTCGCATCAACGTTTTAGGGTGTTTTTAATGTGCGAAGTTTGAGTTTTTAAAAAATAACCGAAGTGTTGTTTTAAATAATTACAGTGACAAGAGGTGAAAAAATGACCGTTGTTGAAATACTTAAGATTCTATCAGATAATAATCGCTTAAGGATTCTTAATCTGTTGTATGTCCAAGAATTATGTGTTTGCGAGTTGGAGTATCTATTGGGGATTTCGCAATCAAATCTGTCAAAGCATCTCAGGTTGATGAGCGATGCCGGTTTTTTGGAAAGTCGTCGCCAGAATAAATTTGCTTATTATAAAATAAGAGAGTCCGTTTTTTGCGAACATCCCTTTTTAATTGAAATTTTTGAAACTGAACTCGTTAAAGAAAAACTTTTAATGGATGAATTAAATAAATTGAATAATTATCAAAACAGTGAATTAACCTGCCACAACATAACAGCGTTGATTGTGTAAATAAGAAATCAGGTGGCGTTACTTATTAGGATCAGAAATACCAGATGTGTCTGTTGCATGGTGTTGTCAACTGAAAAGGCAGTGTTTATAAAAAGAGAGGTATAATATGGAACTTAAACGGCTATACATTGAGCTCACCAATCGATGTAATTTGAATTGTGAGATGTGCTTTCGGCATACCTGGGATACCATTGAAGGTGATATGGATTTGGAATTACTTAAGTCCATCCGAGAACAGGTAAAAGAGTTTCCATCACTTAAAGAAGTTTTTTTCGGGGGAATCGGGGAACCGTCGGTGTACCCACATTTTAAAGAAGCGGTCGAGTTATTTGAAGATTACAAATTATTAATAACCAGTAACGGAATTATGAGTGAAGAAAATGCCAGGCTGATCTGTGAAAAATTCACTGAGGTGTATTTTTCAGCTGATCAGTATCATGAAGATACTCAGGGCGTAAAGGATCAGCTTATTAAAACCTTTGAGATATTCTCGCAATATCATAAACAAACCCGTTCGTCGACACCAAAGGTTGGTGTGGCCTATGTGCTGACAAAAAGTAATTCTGAAGCCTTGTTTGACATCATGGATATGATGCGGCATTATGGATTTCATCGGCTGTCACTATCTCATTTGCAGCCAATCAATGAGAAAGATACCAAAGATATTTTTTACAACCGCTATGAAAATGCTGAAGGCAAGGCCTATTTAGAAAAAATATTTACCTATCGTGACATCAAAATAAATATTCCGGATATGGAACTAAAAACCGAACGTCGTTGCAGCTTTATCGATAAAGGATATATTTATATTGATACCAGGGGCGAAGTGATGTCCTGCTATCGCTTGGCAAACAGTTATGATGAATATGTTTTTGGGGATAAAAAAAGAGTGATCAAACATTCTTTTGGCAACGTCAAAGAAAAATCTCTGAAAGAGATAATCGAAGGAAAAGAATACCAAAGTTTTTGGAATACGGTGTACAACAATCAATACCCATCCTGTATTGATTGTGATCTCCGCGGTGGTTGTAGCCTGGTCGAAGATACCAAATACGACTGCTATTTCAATACCCCGTCTTGTGCGGATTGTTTATGGGTTCGGAATTTCATCCGCTGTCCGTAAATTTTATTTGACAAAGTGTTAGAAACTTGACAAGCCAACTGACATGGTTTACCATATCAATGAGTGGTGATATGAATGACTGAACAGTCGTTCATCTACTGATGTAGTTAAAATGAAATGGAGAATAGAATATGAATAAAGTAGAAATTTATGAGCCTGCAATGTGCTGTTCTACCGGTGTATGTGGACCAGGTGTTGATCAGGAACTTTTAAGAGTTTCAACCTTTTTAAACGAATTAGAAAGAGAAGGCAGAAAAATTATCAGATATAATCTTTCCAGTGATCCGATGGCATTTGTTACGAATAAAGAAGTTAATGATGCTATTGCCAATGAAGGAACTGAAGTTCTGCCAATTACTGTTGTTGACGGTGAGATCAGACAGAAGGGTTCTTATCCATCCAATGCAAATTTTGCTGAATGGGCAGGAATGACAAGAGAAGATATCATCAAGATGGTTCTAAAAACACAAAAAGCAGCTTCAAATGGTGGCTGTTCTTGTGGCAGTGGTTGCTGCTAAGCTTATAAAAAAGCAGATTCTATAAATAAAGAGACGTAAATGCGTCTTTTTTTAATATGATTCTACATTAAATATAGGTAAAATTAAACCGGAGGGTTGAAATGAATCAAAAAGAAGAAACAAGAGCCTTTATTAGAGAAAATTATGCCCAGGTAGCGCAAAGCGGTGCCGCAGGGGGTTGCTGTGGTGGTAGCTGCAGTTGCGGAGATCCGATGGATGTCATCAACGCTACCATGACCATCGGTTATGAAGCTGGCGATCTGCTTAATGCACCGGCAGAATCGAATATGGGGTTGGGTTGTGGTAATCCCCTTGCTATTGCTAGTCTGAAAGCCGGTGAAGTTGTTTTAGATCTTGGCAGTGGCGGCGGTTTTGACTGTTTTCTGGCAAGAGGTCAAGTGGGAGAAACAGGTTACGTCATTGGCGTGGATATGACACCGGAAATGATTAAATTGGCTCGGAATAATGCAGCGAAAAGTGGCTATACCAATATGGAATTCCGACTGGGTGAAATTGAACATTTGCCGGTAGCAGATGCATCCATTGACGTCATTATTTCAAATTGTGTGATTAATCTCTCGTTAGAAAAGGAAAAGGTCTTTAGAGAAGCCTATCGCGTCCTCAAAAACGGTGGCAGGTTGGCCTTGTCTGATGTGGTTGCCACCGCAGAGCTGCCAGAAGATGTAAAAAAAGATTTGGTCATGGTGGCCGGGTGTGTGGCTGGTGCTGAACATGTGGATAAAATAAGAGCGATGATGGAACAAGCTGGTTTTCAAAACATTAAACTGATACCAAAGGATAACAGCAAAGAAATATTGAATAATTGGCTGCCAGATAGAAAGATTGAAGACTATGTCGCTTCGTTTATCATTGAAGGAGAAAAAATTTAAAAATCTCATTTTTGAAAAAATCGGTCGACTTATTGAAAAATCGATGTCATTGCGCTGCGAATCGATACTGTGCTAGCAGGCTTTGAACATCAATCATCTGAAGTGTCGATATTTTTGTGCGATGCACCATTAAAAAGTTTAATTTAGCGGAAAATGGATATAAACAACATAAAAAGAAAGAGATGATGCGCTTACGGCATGATCAGGTGGATTGAATTGGAAAAGAAAAATTGGGATGAGAGTCGGACATTATGTTAGAATTTTCAATCCTTGGTTTCCTATTGGATCGGGATATGACCGGTTATGATATCAAGCAGATGATGGTATTGCGAACATCAAATTTTATTGATGCCAGTTTTGGTAGAATTTATCCAATGCTAAAAAGATTGGAAAAGGCTGGACTGATTACTTTTTCTGAAATTGTGGAAGGTAACCGCTTTAAAAAAATCTATACCATAACGCCCAAGGGTCGGGAGCATTTTATCGAATGGCTACAAACGCCTTGTACATTCTCACCATTTAATCTGGAATTTATGGCAAAGCTGTTCTTTTATAAGCATTTAAAGAAAAATGACGCAATCCTCAATATCGAACTTTTTATCGGGACGGTTCAGGATGCCATGGAAAAACTGTCAGAAATTGAAAGAACGATCGGCAATGGTATGGATCCTTTTGAATACGCCAGCCTTCAGTTCGGCAGAACCTATTATGAGGTAGTTTTGAATTGGCATGAAAAACTGATTGATGATTTGAAACATAATCCACCAATGGAATAACGTAAAAAAACCATGCATTTTTTATTGGTGCACGGTTTTTTAAAGTTGATTATTATTCTCTGATAGGATCTGTAAAAAAACATCAGTGATTTCCGGATCGAACTGGGTGTTTTTGCCATTAGTCATTTCCTGAATCGCTACTTCCACAGTTAAGGGCTCTTTATAAGGCCGGCCATAGGTCATCGCATCATAGGCATCGGCGATGGCAATGATGCGTGCTGCTAAGGGGATTTGATCGCCCAATAAACCTTTAGGATAACCCTCCCCATCATAGCGTTCGTGGTGAAAAAGAATAATATTAGCCAGCGGGGCGTAATCATTGAGTGAACTTAAGATACTGCAACTGATTTCCGGGTGCCGTCGAATTTCTAACCATTCAAAATTAGTCAATTCATCAGCCTTATCCAAAATCTCGTTACCGATGGCAATTTTTCCAATATCGTGAAGTGTGCCAGCAGTCTTTAGTTCATTTATCTCTTCATTGGACATTCCGAGTCTAGCACCGATAAGGCCGCTGATTTTACTCACACGCTCAGAATGAGCCTGTTCCCGGGGAAGCTTTTCATAAAGGGTTTTCATAATAAACTGGATCGCTTCGTTTCGGGTACTGCTGCGCTCAGATATTTTGTATTGGTACATTTTATTTTCGGCAGATTTAAACACCTCGTCAATTTCCTCATCTGCACGAGTCTTGACAGCCCAGCCACTTGAAATTGAGACATGACCTGCTTCAAGATGTTCCTGGCTCAGCGCCGCATTGATCCGCTTTGCTAATTCTTTTGCTTGTTTAATGTCAGTCTGGGGAAGAAGGATCACAAACTCATCACCGCCAACTCGGGCGATGATATCGTCACTTCTAGATTTCTCTTGCATGATCTGGGCAACTTTTTTTAATAAACGATCCCCGGCCAGGTGTCCGAAGGCATCATTAGTCAATTTTAATCCATTAACGTCAAAAATAAGCAGCGATAAGGGCAGGTTTCGCGGCGTATTTAGTCGCCTTAGTTCTTCATCAAAAAAACGACGGTTGTATAATCCCGTGAGGTGATCATGGAAACTCAGATATTCAATTTCTGCTTGTTTCTCTTTCTTATCAGTAAAATCCCTAAAAACGATGACAACACCAGTAATATGACCATCCTGATCTTTGATGGGGGCAGCACTGTCTTCAATAGGTATCTCTTGACCATCTTTAGACAAGAGCAGGGTATGGTTGTTGAGTTCAATAATCTCGCCTGTCTCCAGTACCCGGGAAGCAGGATTTTCACAGCTTTCTTTGGTATATTCATCAACAAGATGGAGAACCTGATCGAGGGGCAAACCGAAAGCTTCCTGCTGACACCAGCCAGTTAGTTTTTCAGCAACCTGATTGATCAAAGTAATATATCCCCTGGAATCAGTAGAAATAACACCATCGCCAATCGATAGCAGGGTTGTTCGAAAACGTTCTTTTTCGATGAAGAGTGAGTTTTCAATGGTTTTACGTTGGGTGATGTCTTGAATACTAACCACAAATTTGGATGAGTTCTCAGCTTTTAAATAAAAAATTTCAGCTAAAAACCAGCGTTCGCCAGATAACAGTGGCGATTTATACTCAAAATTCTGTTTCTTACCAGTTTTATATGCTTTTTTAAAGACCGATAGCATTTCATCGGAAATATTTTCAGGAAATATGTCAGAGATGTGGCTTCCGATGATATTATTTTTTGGCATAAAAAGTGTGGACTCATCATGGACAATAATATTGGTGAAGTAATAATCAGTACTGATTTCAAAGACAATATCATGGAGGGTGGTGAGAAGCAAATTTTTCTCCGCCAAATCTTGTTTTTCTCTGGTGATATCATGAAACAGAGTGATAAAATAATTGACTTCAGGAGAATAGACCTGAACCCGATACCAACGGTTTAATGATTGTGAATACTGTTCGATTTCGCCAGTGCCGTTGCAAAGAGCAATTTCACCATAGAAACTAATCCAGTCATACTCTGAATTCCTGATATCTGGTAAAATCTCGGTAATTTTCTTTCCGACGAGCGTCTCGCTTTTTAGCCCGGTAGCAATTTCAAAAGCTCTATTAACTTCGATAAATTCATAATCGACAGGAACACCCTGAGTATCACAAACAATTCGATGATAGGCATAGCCGACATGCAAATGCATAATCGTTTCATGATAGAAATTATTTGTCATAATCGATGGTCTCCCTTCTTGCAGTTAAGGTTTTTCTCTTTAAATGTGATTGCTTTTAATCAACTTTTATCAAGATTTGAATCAGATTTATGCTAGTCCTATTATTGATAATTTTAATACAGAATACAATAATTTCTGGCAAGCTAAGAATGATTTAAAACTAAAAAAGAAATCCGAATTGAACCACGTTTTATTAAAATTAGAGATCTTTGTGGCTATTTGCGTTTTTTCCACCGCTTTAAGGTGGGGAAAAAGTCTTCCATTTCTTGCCTTGCTTCAGCTTCACTGATTCCTGGTTTTTCTTTTATCAGGTAGGGAATGCTTACTTCAATCATCCGTTCTTTTGTAATTTTCGTAGTGAATTCACCATTACTATAACAGTCATTACAATAATCTTTACTCTTAATGCCGTTTTTTTCAGTACCGTAGAGTTGATCAGTTTCGCCCATCGGTTTTCCGCAGCTTTGACATAGTTTTTCGTTCATCGTCCAATCTCCGTTCATCATTTTGAAATCAGGGTTTGCTTGTAGCAATAAACTTAGTCTGACTAATGATCATTTTTGAAAAATTCGCATGAATCTAATCTAAAAAAATCATCGTATCAGGAGACATTCCGGTTTATTCTATTATAACCGCTGCGTGCTCATCAAACAAGTGAAAACTAAGCGTAATTGAAAATGTGTATGACTAAGCGTAATTGAAAATGTGCCATTCATAATCAGAGTTAAATAGCTTTTTATCAGGCAAAATTATTCGAAAAGAAAATGAATATGGCGGCAGTTCACACTTTCAGCGATTTCTATGCCCTTGTCAAGAAGGGTGGTGACAGCTTGTTGATCAATGCCAAGCAACCGGGGAACAATCCCGCTGAGCAAAAATACCAATTCGGAAATGGAGTCGTTAAGGTCTTTCTTAAAATAGTTCAGGAAATATTCCCGTCGTCCCCCGAAATCAATGAAAAGAAAATTTTCGAATTCTCTTTCACTGATCACTAAATCATATTCTTTAATGTAAGCCCGATAGGTATTGCGGATGAAATCACCAGCGATGCGGTAGTTTGATGATTTTCTGAGAATCTCATAATAAAAGCGTCGGTTATTTTCATTGTTGAGTATCAGATCAAAATAGACATAACTCAATGCTGCGTGACGAAGGATGGGATTGTCTAACCCTTCAATCGATAATGAACTGAGGCACGTATCAATTTGCTGGTAATAATCCGAATATATTTCGTGGACAATGTTATCTTTTGTTTTAAAATAATAGGTAAAAAGACCAATCGGTGTATCAGCAGCTGTCACGATATCTTTTATCCTGGTTTTTTCATAACCCTGTTCATAAAAGCACCTTTTTGAAATTTCATAAAGATGGTTTCTTGTCTGGACACCTTTTTCGTACATCTTATGCTCCTTGAGTCTTCAGGATTCAATCTGTTTATATCCTATCATATTTAAGTAGGGATTAATATCCCCAAAAATTACAAACTGCTAATTTTTGCTTTCATTTTATGTTAAAAGTTATCAAACATATTCGTTTATTTATTACCTACTGACATTAGTTTCTGTTGACAAGACAGAAAATATGTAATATATTACCTTTTGTAGAAGTGTTCGTTTTTTACACCCGATATCAGAAAAAGAAAAGAGGATGATTATGATTACTATCTTATCAGATCACACCAGACATGAAATTGGTGAAAGACTCGATAGAGAATTAAGAGCGAAGAAAATAGAAGCTGAGTTTATATCCTTAGCTGATTTGAATATCGATCCATGCTATAGTTGCGGCGGCTGCACAGACAAAACTTATGGACAGTGCATCCATCGCGATGATGCCGATATTATTTTACCTAAACTGATGAGAACCGATGTACTGGTAATGGTTACTCCGGTTAAATGGGGGAGCTACTCATTTAAAACGAAACGTGTATTTGATAAATGTGCGATCATTGGCGATCGCCATTACTATTGCAAAAATGGGGAGTTAGTCAAAGGAAAAATCGGCCGAGTTCACACATTTATGGCGATTGGCGTTAAGGATCAATGGAACAATGATGAAAGACAAGTTTTTAAAAGTCTGGTTGAGGAGAATATCAAAATTATGAATATTCAGGGCAATGCATACATGGTCGATGACAGTAACCTCAATGCGTGCCTTGAATCGGTCGTGGAGGGTTTGCGTTAATGAAAAAAGCAGTTATAATAAACTTAAGTCCTAGAAAAACTGGGACAAGCATGATGTTGGCTACTCGTTGTCAGACGATACTATCTTCTCGGGATTATCTAGTGGAAATCCTCCATTTATATCCAAACTTGAAAGACATGAGCGCGCTATTGGCGGCTGTTAAGGAGGCTCAGACGATTATTATGGTTGGCCCCTGCTACATTGATACCTATCCGGCCGATACGGTTTACTTATTGGAAGAGCTTGAAAAAAATCGCGATGTTCTCCATGGACAAGATCTTTATGGGATTATTCAGGGCGGGATGCCCTACGTTCATACGCATGAATCGGGTCTAAAAATGTTAGAGCTGTTTGCAAGAGACAATGGCCTCAGTTACAAAGGGGGATTTGTGATTGGTATGGGGGCGATGCTTAATGGGCAGCCTTTAAATAAGCTTATTAATGGGAAAAAAGTTGAGCACGGGTTTGAACTTTTTCTGGAAAACGTAGCGAAACAGGAAAAATCGTCATCGACACTTTACTATGACGCGCAGTTAAAAATACCGGTGTGGGGTTGTTATTTAATGGCAAAAATGATGAATCGAAAAATTGATAAGCAGCGTCGTGAAAAAGGGATTGGCGATCAGGAGAAAAGCCCCTATGATAAGCCAGAAATCCATTAACAGCAAATCGGAAAGACAGAAGAACGGATTGGGAATGTTAAAAAAACAGGATCATGCATTTTTATCAGAAATAAGGGTAAACAGTAAAAAACAAATTGAGTGACAAAATAGGAGACGAAAAGATTGAACTTTTAGGAGGTAGGATTCATGGATCAAGAAAACCCGAATAAGATTCCAGAATTTAAAGAAGCAGCATTAGAAAGTTTTAGCCGAGAAAAATCCCGGCGATGTAGCGTCAAGAAAAATTGGTTCTGGGGCATGGTCATTTGTTTAAGTTGTCTGGTAATGATTGTTGCAGGGGGCTGTTTTAGCGGTGCAAGCCAGGAAAACAGTAAATCGGCAGCGGATGAGTCGATGTCCTATGATCAGGCAAGCGGGGAAGCGGCAAATGCTGTAGCTGAGGCCACGGCAAATACCAGTGTATCCTTTGATACATCAAAAATTGTTTATTCAGGAAATATCAGCCTGAATACTGAGGACTATCAAGATACTTTTGATAAAATCAGTCGTTACGTATTAGAAATAGGAGGATTTGTTCAGGATTCGGGATCAAACTATGCATCAGAACAGGCCGGTGTCCAGGCTAACTCCGGTTATGTGACCATTCGGGTGCCATCAGCAAAATTTTCAGAAGCGATGACCCATATCCAGACATTAGGCAGCCCCATTAGTGCCAATGTCAGCAGCACCAATATTTCTCAGCAATATCAGGATGTTCAGGCACAGCTTAACAATTTAAAAATCCAGGAAGAACGGCTGTTAGAATACTTAAAACAGGCCACCAATATCACTGACATGCTGACCATTGAAAGCGAATTAAATCGTGTTCGTTCGGAAATTGACAGCCTGACTACCACGATAAAAAACTGGGATATCGAAATGGCCTATTCGACGATATACGTTTCATTGTACGAAAAGAAATTATCCTCATCGGTGGTCAGTTCACCATTTTCAGAAATATTTACTAAAATCGGGGAGGGCTTTGTGACCTCGATCAATTTAGTGCTTTATATTTTGGCATTTCTAATTGTTCTAATTTTTAGACTGATTCCATTTGCTGTCATTGCCGGATTAGGGTTCTTTATTGTTATGATCATCAGAAAGAAGTTAAAAGAAAAAAAGAAGCGGCTCAAAAAAACAGAAATGTATGAATCGGAAGATACAAAAAAAGAGGATAAAAACTAAGGAGGAAAGACGATGTTTTGTGAAAACTGTGGCAAACAAATTCCAGATGATGCGGCATTTTGCACCCATTGCGGAGCTAAACAATTAGGCGGTTCTGCGCCATCCCAACCCATTAGTACCTTACCAAAGCCCCAACCGGTAAGATCAAGTCCACCACCACAACCGGCTCAAGCGGTCGGGGGAATAGATCTGATTACGATGGGACAGTACCTGATTATGTTTTTAATCACGGCCATTCCCATTGCCGGGATTGTGATGCTCTTTATATGGGGATTTGGCAGCGAAACGGGTCCCAATAAAAAGAACTTCGCCCGGGCATACCTGGTAATGATGGCAATTGCCATCGTTTTAGGGATTCTCATCAGTGTTGTGATGGGAGCAATTATGGCATCGATTATGGGTTCCATGTATTATTATTAAGCAGCCAGAGCTTGCAAAAAGAGATGCCGGTCTAGTTGGCATCTCTTTTGTAACTAGCTCGTTATCGGTATGTCTTCTATGAAGAACGGGTGAGAAGCAACTGAAATTTATCTGGATCATTTACAAATAGACATTGACAATTGAAGGTTAAAAAAATATAATTAAAACAATTAAATACGGAATGAAATTGCTTACTGATCTTAATTTCCTAAAATATGAAAATATTATGGAGGCTAAGACGTTAGGGTTTTGTTGGAAACGACAGGGCCTCCCACATTGGAAAAGTAAGAGAATTCATCTTTGCATCGAATTTTTTGTGGGTTTAGCTTTGCTGAGCCTTCTTTTTTTGCAGAAATTGTTTTTTTTGTTTTTCCTGTTGGGATTCCTGACTCAGCATGCTTCCGTAAAAAAGAAAGCTCAGGAGGAGAAAATGAAAAAGAAGTTGTTAACACTGGCATTAGTGATGGTTTTAGGGGTAGGTCTGCTTGGTTGCAGTTCACCTGCGGCAGATTCAAAAAAAGAAGAAAACGCTTCCAAAACGGAAACCCAAAGTCAGCAGCAGGTGGCCGAGTTTATCATTACCCTAGAAGGGATTGATGGAAAAACCGAGTTGACTCAGGCAGATCTTGCGGCCCTTCCTTTGGTTGAAAAAACCATCAAAATGACTAAAAAAGATGGATCAGAAACAGGTGGGGTTTTTAAAGGTTATGCCTTAAAAGACGTGGCCGAACAACTGGGAGTCACTGGCTTCACCAGCATCACGATGGAAGCATCAGATGGCTATTCCAAGCCCTATGATAAGGCGACGGTAGAAGCAGAGGATTCACTACTGACCGTCTCACTTGACGGCGAAGAACTACTCAGCGTGGTGGCAGGCAGTTTAGGTTCCAGTGCCTGGGTTCAAAACATCAGTAAAATGAGTGTTGTTAAATAATAAGAGATTAAGTGGGCAAAGTAATCTTTGCCTGCTTTGTTTAGTTTGGGGAGCGGTGCGAATTCTAGAATTAAAGAAGGGATGAAAAGATGAGCAGAGAAACGCGTGGTGATGACACCTTGGTTAATTTGAGCAACAAAAATTCTAAACGCAAAGAGCAGCTCAAGCGATGGATTCTGCCACTGGTGATTCTCTTTTTAACCCTGTCTTCTGTTTTTCTTATTGCGATTAACAAAAGCCAGACGGAGGAGCGGTTGGGTGCCCTGGGACAGGAAACCGTTAAAATAATGGTTGGTGATGAAATGGTTGACCAGTTTAATCTTGACGAGGTCAAAGCACTGCCAAAGGTTTTGATTGATGAGGGGCTAAATACCAGTAATGGCAGAGAAGAGGTGGTCTTTGGCGGTTTGCTGTTAAAAGATGTGCTAAACACCACTAACTTTGACTATCATCAGTATAATACCATAACCTATAAAGCCATTGATGGTTATGCGTCCCCCGGGACGGTGGCTGAATTGGATGCGGGTGGGGTCTATCTAGTCTATGAACGAAACGGGATTCAAAATACCGATAAAACCCAGGGTGGAACGGGCCCCATGGAAATTGTTATTACCGGTGAGACCTTTAGTTTGCGAAATTGCAAATATCTAAGTGAAATATATTTCGAGTAGAATAATTACCATGAATGAGGTGCATGATGAAAGTAATATCGGTAAGGGGATTGACCCATTCGGGAAAAACTACAGTTATCGAAACCATTATCAGAGGCCTGCGAAGAAGAGGCTATTCGGTGGGATCGGTTAAGGAAATCCACTATGAAGCCTTTGTGATGGATCAACCGGGAACCAACACCGATCGTCATAAAGAAGCCGGTGCACAGCTGGTGACGGCTCTGGGGATGTATGAAACGGATATTCTCTATCAGGAAAAATTGCCGATCCGAAAGCTTTTAGCCCACTACGATTATGACTATGTGATACTAGAGGGTGTTGACGACCCGACAATCCCTAAAATTGTCACCGGACATGATTGTGAGGGTCTTGATGAGCGCTTAGATGACACGGTTTTTGCATTTTCGGGAGTTATTGCCGACAAATGCAAAGAATATCGGGGAAAAGAAGTGGTTCACTGCCTGAAGGAAGCGGATCGTCTGGTTGATCTGGTTCAGTACTATGCGTTTGAGTTGTTACCTGGCTTTACAGAAAAGTGCTGTGGTTTATGCGGTACTGATTGTGCCGGTTTTTGTCGCCAGATTATTACAGGTGAGGTAAAACGATCGGATTGTCCCCTTAAAGATGATGGGGTGACCCTAAAAATTAATGGACAAGCGATTGTGATGGTGCCCTTTGTTCAAAAACTCATTCAAAACGTCGTGCTCAGTGTGGTTTCAGAATTGGAAGGTTATGAAAAAGGAGCCGATATAAAAATACATATCGGCAGGCCGCAAGTGGATGAATGAGACTAATAAAAAACTATGAAGCCGGCACCTATGAGGTGATCAGGCAATTTAAGAGCAAAAAAAACCGGGTTCGACTGATTAAGATTTCAGATGGTGAACAGGTACTCGGGCTGATCGAAAAGAAATTTGCAAAAACAGAATCCCTTGAAAATGAGTTGGCGATGGTAAAACGGCTTAGTGATATGGATTTTAGCGTAGCGCCGTGTTTGGGTCGGTTTGATGGGGTGCTTCTTTATGAATATCTTGAAGGCGTCACTCTTTGTGAAAAACTAGAAGTTACAGAAGCGCAAGAAACAAGTCGTAGTGGCGACGCGGTTAAGCCCGGCAAGGAAATAATTGATCTTTTTAAAAAGACCATTGACTGGCTTAATCGACTGCATCAAAAAACTGGTCTGGCCTTTTATGACATTAATCTCAGAAATTTCATTATCCAAGATGGTGCAGTTTATGCCATCGATTATGAAGATTTCCAGACATTAACACCGGCAGTTGATTATGGAAGACTGCTGGCCTTTACCCTAACCTACAGACCCGGCTTTACCCAGTGGAAAAAAGCGCTAATCAGTGAACTGGAAGACTATCTAAAGAATCAGATCAAGGCGGATCTAAATGAAATTCGGCTGGAAAAAGAAAAAGAACTTGTAAGCATCAAGAGAAGGAGGGCTGAGTTTGTTTGAAAAGAAGTTTGAGAAAAAGTTTGAAAAAATGACCCTTTTTGATCTGGTCACCATTGCCATGATGTCGGCTCTGGGTATTGCGGTTAAGGTTGTTCTGGTACCCCTGGTACACATTATTACCGGTCCCTTTTTTATCCCAGGAGGATCAATTTCCGGGGGAATCTATATGCTTTTCATTGTTCTGGGTGCCATGCTGGTAAAAAAAACGGGGGCGGCCTTTTTAGTCTGTCTGGTACAGGCCATTCTGGTAACAGTTACCGGCACCATGGGTTCTCATGGCATCATGAGTATGATGACCTATTTAATGCCGGGGATTGGGGTGGAAATTCTTTATTTTGTTATCGGAAAATATAAATATACCAAAGGCGGCTGCTTTAGTGCCGGGGTGGTTGCCAATGTACTCGGTAGTTTTGGGGTTAATTTTGTCTTCTTCCGGCTACCGCTGATTCCGTTACTTCTGACCCTGAGTTTATCAGCCTTGTCCGGGGGACTGGGCGGACTGCTGGCCTACGCTATTGCGGGCCAAGTCAATCGTCTCGGTTCGTTCAAGGCACACGAGGCGGAGGAATCGCTTGACATTCGTCTTAGTGGTGATCCAGGGCGAATTGACAAAGAGGAGAAGACCAACCGTGAATAAGGCTAAGTACAAAGAAAAGAACGAATTGATCAAAGCTGGAGACGAGATAAAAAGCAAAATAGGAGGCAGCGATGAATCCGATTGAGGTCCATGATCTTTATTTTCGTTATCCTGGCTGTGATACCAATATTCTCCATGGACTGGATTTGAGTCTGAAAGCAAATGAAATTTTAGCGGTGGCAGGTTATTCCGGCTGTGGCAAAAGCACCCTGTGTCATATTTTGGCCGGGATCATTCCCAAAACCATCCGGGGAAGAATTCAGGGTGAGGTGACCGTGTTTGGCGAGTCAATTTTTGACATGAAAACGCCCCAACTAGCCGAAAAAGTGGGGATTGTGTTTCAGGAACCGGATAACCAGTTGTTTTCTCCGACCATTGAAGCGGAGGTTGCCTTTGGCCCCGAAAATCTCTGTGTCAAACGGGAGATTATTGGAGAACGGATCGAAGCGATGCTTAAGCTGGTCGGTATGGAAGAGTTCCGGTTTGACTCGCCCAATAATCTTTCCGGCGGCCAAAAGCAATTGATTGCCTTGGCTTCAGTTCTTAGCATGGAGCCTGCGGTTCTGCTTTTTGATGAGGCCTTATCGCAAATTGATACCCGCGGCCGGGAGATGATCAAATCGGTGATGCTACGCTTAAGAGAAGCGGGAAAGTCGATTATTATGGTCGAGCATGATTTTGAAAATATGGACATTGCCGATCGCATTCTGGTGCTGAAGCATGGTCAGTTGATTCCTTACGAGGGCAGCTTGTAAATCGATCGAGCGGTAAAAGTAAAACATTTAAGTAAAGTATAAACAATGAACGGAGCCGGTATGGAGAGTTACATTAAACTTGCGGGAATAAGCTATGCCTATCCCCGCAGTCGGTTTGTACTAAAAGACATTGACTTGACCCTGAATCGGGGTCAAATTGCGGGGATCACCGGCGATAACGGATCAGGTAAAACGACCTTGGGGAAAATTATCATGGGCATTCTAACCCCTGATTCAGGAAGCATTGAGATTGATGGGGTGGACAGCAAGGTGTTAAAACTGTGTGAACGAGGGGGAAAGATTGGTTATGCCTTTCAGAATCCGGATCGTCAACTTTTTGCGGCCAGTGTCCAGGACGAAATTACCTTTCCCCTTGAAATTAAGGGACTTGAAAAAAAGGCCGCCCTGGAAAAGGCGGCAGTCCTGCTAAAACGGTTTGAGCTGAATCATCTTAAAGATCGGGTACCGATGCGACTCAGTCGCGGTGAAAAACAGCGCCTGGTGCTGGCGGCAACTCTGGCTCAGGAACCCGGGTTTCTGATTTTAGATGAACCGGCAACAGGGCTGGATCGGGATCGTAAAAAAGCACTGTATCAATTGATGGAAGAACTCGCCGGGGAAGGCATGGGCCTGGCTGTGATTTCCCATGATCTACAATTTATCAAGGATCATGCCAATCGTATTATCAAGCTGGAAAATGGAGAGGTTGTCGATGATGGCTGCTAGAATCGATCCCCGGACAAAAATAGTCCTGGTTCTCTGTCTGACCTCGATGGTACTGGTTGTCGAGAATCTGGCTTTTGTTGTGGGAATTGGTATCATTTCAATTGTTTGCGCCCTGCTTATGGGGATCGAGTTATTGGCGCTGATCAGGCGGTACCGGCGGATTCTGATTCTGATTTTGACCCTCTCCATTGTCCAAAGTGTATTTACACCGGACACGGAGGTGCTGTTTGGGGTATTGGGAATCCCGCTGCTCACCGCAAAAGGGATGGCCATGGGGGTCACGACGTTTGTTCGAATGCTTGTTATTCTGACTTCAGGGATTATAATGTCCACATCAAACTACCGGGAGACCATTCAGGGTCTGATTCAGTGGAAGGTCCCCTATAAGATTGCTTTTATGACCGCTTTGTCTTTGCGGTTTATCCCCATTTTCACTGAAGAATTCCAAGATTCGATGGTCGCGCTGCAGTTAAAGGGCGTTGATTTTACAAAAGTTCCCTTTGGTAAAAAAACTCAGATCTATGTCTATCTGATTACTCCCATCATTCTTTCGTCCTTAAAACATGCCGAAGAGATTGCCATTGCCATGGAAAGCAGGGCCTTTGGAGCCTATCCCAATCGGGTGGAATATCTGGTTCTTAAACTAAAAGGCTATGATTATGGCGTGATGATTGCTGCTGTTCTGTTAAGCATCATTTATGTATGGGCAGCTTTAATCATTTGAATAAAGCGATGAAGTAAATTGATGAATAAACAAAATAATAGAAAAAAAGAATAAAGGAGAAAGTCTGAAACATCTCTAGTATTAAGCAAACCCTCCACGACCGATTCAAGGCACGCATTGAGGTTACTGTCATCGACCATTATTGCCATTGCCCGGATGCTTTTGACCGCTATTTATATGATCCTGAAAAAGAA
>NZ_CAKMJU010000079.1:0-31245 GCF_927416815.1 uncultured Acetobacterium sp.
GGAAGTCATCAACGGCTCAGGATGAGGATTTTTATTTAATTATATTTGAACAAAAACCCAATCACCAAGTAGCCGCCGATGACTTGAGCGCGCTTTCAAAAGAAGTTGCTGATCGTCCGCAATTGACTCAAATTACCGCTGAAATAGAAACAGCTGCGGCCAAGCTAGTCGATTTACGAAAAGAGTTGGATAATACACACCTCGAGCTTGAGCTTTCCCGAAACCAGTTGCAGGCGGTTAAATTGAATACGGTCAGGGCTGAAACAGAATTACAGACACTGACAGAAAAAATAACGATCTCCCAAGAGGAACTGCAAACTCTAAGTGACGAGCTGAGCCATGCTAGCAGCATAGAGTCGGTAGCAGCGGCGCCAGACCAGGACAAGCCGAACCCGCAACCACTCCCACGGGGAGAAGGACTTGATACGATAAAGCATGAATTATTGATGGCATCACAGGCGCTCAAAGAGAAAAATGATATCCTCGAAAAAATGAATGCTAGCTTTGGCAACGATCCTGAGCTGATTAATATTGATACCCAACAGCACGAACTAAATTTTAAAGATGCTGGCGAATTTATGATGGCGGCAAACCATGGCTACCGTCACGACAATGAAATAAAACTGGTTCACATCCCTGAAGGCGTTGATGTCATTAAGCGAAGTATGTTTTATAAATGCACCCAATTGGAGACTGTCATTTTTCCGAGCACCCTTAAAACAATTGAAGATTTTGCCTTTTATGGCTGTGAAAAACTGAACAATTTAAATCTCAATAACTGCACGGTGCTGGAAGTGATCGGAACCTCTGCCTTTGAAGGGTGTCTCTCAATCACCGATCTGGCGATTCCGGATTCATTAATTGAAATTGAAGAAGCCGCATTTCTTGGTTGCCGCGCACTGGAAAGGCTTCAATTTCAAGTAAACTGTCAGCTTGAAATACTCGGCAGTCATGTATTTAAAGATTGTCAGAAGCTCGAGAAGATTATTCTTCCCGACCAGATCAAACACATTGGCATCTCTTGTTTTTATAATTGTCGAAGTCTGAGCGAAATTCACTTGCCTAAAGAATTAGAAACATTGGGGGAATATGCTTTCTTTGGTTGTGATGCATTAACAGAGATAAAACTAACCAACAAGAAAATACTCAAGCAACCTGGGTTTTCAGTGGGATTTCCCGATGGCGTCAAGCTCTGGTGATGGTGACCGGGTAAAGCCTTAAAATAAAAACATTCTCGATTGGTCAGCGATAAAAAAATATTACAGAAAAAAGTAGAATCTAACACATGGAAATGTTACAATTATAAGACATACCCTGATCAGATGGGATAAAAATTGATTGAATCTAAGATTTAAATAATTTTGGAGGTTGAGGCTTAGTGAGTAAAAATATGAGCGTAGTTAATATTGATACAATAAATGAAGATAATCGAAAAAAACTTGAAGAACAGTCGTTTGAAGAGGCTGTCCTGGCTTTAACTGAAAAGCTGGAACTGGCAAATAGTCTGCTAAAGACCATTCTCGAATCCTCCCATGATTTTCTGGTTTTTGGACTGGATCGGGAATACCGTTACCTGAGTTATAATAATCGCCATAAAGCCATGGCCAAGGAACAATGGGGGGCTGATATCAAGATTGGTACAAAAATCCTGGATATCATCGATAATTATGAGGAACGTGAAAATCTCAAGGGTTTTTTCGATCGGGTTTTGGCTGGTGAACAATTTTCATCACTTGAAGAGTATCAAGGCGAGCATGAAAATGTGGTAGTGGGAAAAAATCATTGGGCACCAATCAAAAAGAGCAATGGCGAAATTATCGGAATTGTTTGCTTTATTCAAGATGTGACCGAAAACAAGAATTTTATCAAAGATATGCTAAAAGAAAAAAACAGCCTCGATCAGAATTTGGAGTCACTTTCATTTTATGATCAGTTAACTGGGGTATATAATCGTCGATTCTATGAAAAAGAATTAAAGCAAATGGATGAAGAGCAATATTATCCGCTGTCGATAATTTTTATGAATATTAATGGTATGTCTAAAATCAATAGTGAATATGGCCATGCCGTCGGCGATATTTTAATGCGAAAAGCGGTTCAAGTCCTCAAGTATGGCGTTCGCGGAGACGATGTGGTCGCCCGCTACGAGGGTGATGAATTTGTGGTGCTGATGCCACGAACTGAAGGTGCAAAAGTTGAACGGGCACTCGAGCGATTTAAAAAGAATATGGATGAGGTCAAAGTCCAATCGATAAAATTATCCGTTTCTTTTGGTTTCTATACCAAATATGATGTGACCGATAATACCGAAGACATCATCAGGACGGCCTTAAGACAACTAGAAAGACAAAAAGAACTCGATTACATTTAGAGAGAACTCTCTTACTACTCACCCACAAAGACTAGCATGATCTGGCTCGCCTGTCACTGAGAGCTGTTGAATTACTATTGATCTAAAAAGGGTCCGTTGGCTCTAGACCAACGGACGCTTTTTTTACGAAAAAAATATCTAGCCTAACAAATTAATGCGCATAATGACAAGATAGATATTGATTATTCTGCATCTTTCGGTTAAAATGATAGCAACTATGAATATAAGAGGATGAACTGGATTAATCTGAGCTTCTTCTCAACCAGACTGTCGCATCACAAGAGAGGTTTTAAAATGAGCCAGGAAATTGGTACTGCCTTAAAAGATTTAATCAAAGAAAAAAATATGACTAATTTTTCAATTGCCAAAGAGATTGGTATTGATCGATCGACCTTTCAACATTTTTTGTCCGGTAAACGCAAGCTTAATTTGGAGGATCTGCGAAAAATCATGTCTGCACTAAACCTGTCCAAGGATAAAAAAAAGCTATTATATGGCCTTTATGAGAGTGAATATGATGATCAGGAGGTGATGAAAAACAGTCAGGATATTTTTTCTCTTTATGCAGAAATCTGTAATCAGACCAATCAGGAGAAAAATTGGTTGGAAGCTGAGGAGTATCTGGTAAAAAATCAACTGGTCTCAGAAAAAGCCCAAATTATCAAGGGGCAGATTAAAATTGAAGGAATCGTCCGCAGTTGCTTTCTCGAAGAAATGGGTCGACGGGAAGCGGGACATGTTATGATGTCAATAAATTTCAAGCATTATTTCCTCTATGAATTGATCATGCGTATCAGCAGACAAAAGCAGGGTGGAAAAATTCAAAATATCATCCCTTTAGTGAATAAAAAGAAGTTAGGCAATAACCTTGATATTTTGAAACGGGTATTGTTATTAAAAAGTCTTGAAAGTATCGATTATCAGCCCTATTATTTTTACACCGGCACTAAAATATATGACGATATCAGTATCATTGTTCCAAATTATTTCATTACTTCTAAACATGTCATTACGATTGATCGGGATTTTGAAAGTGCGATAATTTATGAGGATCAGGAGATCATCGATTATTATCGCAGGAAATCGCAATCGATTCTCAGTAAATGCGCATCATTTGTCAAAAAGGAAGCTTTTTTAAGTTCAGACGCACCACTGCCAATCTTTGAGAAAGTTAAAAAAAATGACATTAACGAAAAATATATGGCATTTGACCAGCTTGAAGTTCTCCTTGATTCGCGAAATAGGGCTAACGAAGCCAATCCGGCAACCGCATCGCCATCACAAGATGGGACTGACCAAAAATCAGGAATCTTTATTCTCAGAGATGGTCTGATTCCCTGTCCCAAAAGTTTATCGATCCGATATCTGGTCAATGCGGCAGAAGAGGAAGAACTGGAATTTATTTTAATCAACGAAGCTGGATCAAGCAGGATGAAACTAACGGTTCAAGAAATTGGAATTGTGACGGTATTCAAGGAGTTTTTGAATTACCTGCCCACTAGTGTCCATGTCTGTTCGCGGGAAGAAATAAATAATGGCTTGCGTAATATCCGGAGCGTCACAGATGGGATCGTGTAAAATTAATCGGAATCTGCAAAATATAAAAAAACCTTGACGATATTAAATTGTGGTATATAATAATTGCATGCAATCTAATAACGCGAAGGAGATACGAAATGAGTTTATATGAATTTATAGTTAAAGATGCAAGCGGCATCGATGTATCCATGAAAGAATACGAAGGCAAGGTTTTATTGATCGTCAATACCGCCACCGGATGTGGTCTGACCCCACAATACGAGGGTCTTCAGAATCTTTATGACAAATATCAGGATCAAGGATTTGAAATTCTTGACTTTCCCTGTAATCAATTTGCCAACCAGGCACCCGGAACGGATGATGAGATAAAAAGTTTTTGTGAGACTCGGTTTGGGGTGACCTTTAAGATTTTTCATAAAATTGATGTCAATGGCGACAATGCTGACCCGCTGTTTACCTACCTCAAAAAAGAACAGGGGGGGATGTTGGGTTCTAACATAAAATGGAATTTCACTAAGTTTTTGATTAATCAGAAGGGTGAAGTAATCAAACGGTTTGCACCGACTGATGTGCCTGAAAATCTCGAGAATGATATCAAGAATTTATTGAGTGAATAATCTTCCTGCTGAAAAATTGCCGGCAATGATATTGTAAGGTATAATAGTTATACCAATTTTTCAAAGGAGTGATTGACTTGGATGATCAACAACTGAAATTAGAAAACCAATTGTGTTTTCCGCTTTATGCCAGCGCCAAAGAGGTGGTTAAGCGCTATAAACCATATCTAGAAGAAATCGGGTTGACCTATACCCAATATATTGTCATGATGGTACTATGGGAACATCACACCATCAATGTTAAAACACTAGGTGATTATTTATATCTGGATTCAGGGACCCTGACGCCCTTGCTAAAACGGTTGGAGTCAGTCGGGTTAATTGAGCGAAAACGGGATTTAAATGACGAACGCAATGTGATCATCAAGCTAACCACGGAAGGCGAGTCACTGAAAGAGCCCGCCAGTCAGATTCCTGAGAAAATCAAGGAATGCCTGGCCATCACACAAGAGGAAGCCATTACCCTTTATCGATTACTCTATAAAATACTGGAGAATAAACACTAATTATTAGTTCATTTAAAACAACATTTGGATACTACTAAATTAATTTACCTACAAAATATCCAGTTGATCCATCTGGATATTTTTGTGTTATCTATCTTGTATTTGTTGTACTGATTTGACAAAATAGCAAAACTATCCCCTTGATTAATGTATTAGAATGTGTTAATGTGTAGTTGATTAGCAAGCAAAGCGCTTGTAATGAAGAAATATCTTTTTAATAAATCAAGAAACCAAGCAAATTTCAATTTTTAAACCGATAAACAGATTTTAAAATGATTAAGTTAATCAAAATTCTGTAGAAGTTGCTTAAAATGTCTTATAAACACCGGTCTTTAATTGTTTATTATTTTTGATTGATCAACAATAATGAGCAGATCTAAATATTAACCAAGGAGAAATAAACATGGAAATGGATTTAAAAGATCACGAGATTACGGCTGATATTCTTAAAGCACTGGGACACCCCGTGCGACTTTGCATTACAAAAGGTTTAATTGCAAAGGGGCGATGTAACGTTTCTTACATGGAGGAGTGTCTGGAAGTTTCTCAATCAGGGGTTTCACAACATCTGTCAAAATTAAAAAATGCTGGCATTGTTAAGGGATTTCGGACGGGAAATGAAATTTATTATGAAGTCATCAGTAAACCAGCAAAAAATATCATTCAAGCCTTATATGGAGAAGAATGATGAGCTACCGGGATCAAACAAATGCGCAGGCTGTTGCAGAATGGGAATATCTGTAACAGCCTGTTTACATTGCTTAACGAAAGCTTTATTTTATCATTAACTGGATTTTCAATCTTTATTTGCTTTGTAAAAGTTGTGAATTTATGATAAAATACAAGTGGAAGGAAGTGAGTAAAATGCCAAAGTATTGTCCTAGATGTACTTACATTTTGAGATTTGACGATACCGAATGCAGGTTTTGTGGCATGGTAATAACAGCGGGAATCGTTGTTAATATGAAGATCGCTGATGAATTCCGTGAAGGGGAAATGCCCAAAAGCAGAGCTTTTCCCAGAGAATTTTTAGATGGTGGCCGGGAAATGAGGCCAGCCAGAGAAACAAGACGTCTGACAGCAAATGATGAAGTATTGACCGGTGAAATGGTCGATGACGAAATTATCGGTGATAAGTTATTCAGCAGTGAAATGGAAAAAGGCTTTGAAGTTGAAAGTTTATCAAAGGGTCTCTTGGATCAGGGTCGAGAAATGTATCCAACCGTAGAAAAGCGAATGTTGACAACAGATGATGAGTTTTTTGCTGAAGAAATGGTTGGCGATGAAATCATCGCAGATGGATTTCTAGCTTTAAAAAACAGACCCTACAATCTTCCGAAATCGATGCGGCAGTAGATTCGTGGATGACTAAATGAAGACGCATCCAAATAGCTTAGTATGAGAAGTACCTCGTAATTTATTATCTGAGATCCAAATTATTTATAGTAACTTGGAGTTAGTTTCAGATAATCAGATACCAGGTACTTTTTTAATCGATTAAATGACAAAAGCATCAAAAGTCGTTTGACAAAACAATCATAACGTACTATAATTTAATAATTAAATTATTAATTAGGAGTTATTCTTAATCATGAAAAATAAACAAATTCAATTATTTACAGATATGATCCGTAGTGTCGGATTAAAAGCGACCCCACAACGAATCAGTGTTTTGAAAGTATTATCAGAAATGACATCCCATCCGAGTGCCGATATGCTAATGGATGCCCTTGAAAATCAGGGATATGTGATGTCGGTAGGAACGATTTATAATATCCTAGAAACCTTCTCTGAAAAAGGCCTGATTTTGAAACTAAAGGATAATCAGGAAGTGATGCGTTTTGACTCCAACACCAAGTTTCACGTGCATATATACAACAAGGAAAATAACGGTATTTGCGATTATTTTGACCCTGAACTGGAAGTTTTACTGGCTGATTATTTTAAGCATAAACTACCTGAAGATGTCTCCTTAAATCGGATGGAGCTATCTATTTTCGCCTGAACAAAATTATTGAAGGCTTCTAAGTCTACCAGAAAATTTACAATTTTAACAGCGCTAAAGTCTGATGCCTCGGTGTCAGACTTTTTATTTTTTGAAAAATACCAAATGGTAAATATTTATCAGGAATCATTCATGACAAATATTTATTGCGACTCTATAATTGAGACATGGTTTTAATAGGAATGAATCTTTTTTAGAAACTATTGAACATAAATCAGCTGCCAATATCAAGGCATTAATTACTGGAGGGTAACAAATGAATTCAAATTTTAGCTGTCAAACCTGTGCAAGTGCGGATCAAAAACTGGAAACCTTTATTTCCAAGCTCAGTGTCGAGACATACCATCATCGGATGGAAGGACAAAGTGTCAAATGTGGTTTCGGGCTGCAGGGAATCTGCTGCCGGCTCTGTTCTAACGGACCATGTCGAATCACCCCGGACGGACCAAAAGGGGTCTGCGGTGCCACTGCCGATACGATCGTTGCCAGAAACTTACTGCGGGCTGTTTCCGCCGGTTCGGGCTGTTATATTCATATCGTCGAAAACACGGCGCTAATGCTCAAGAAGACCGCGTCCACTCCCGTTGTATGCTCCATAAATTTTTAGGTCATCAGCGGGATGCCCAGGGGATCAGTTTTATCGCTGATGACTTCTTTGAAAGCAGTGGGATAAGCTGGCTTAATAACACCACTGTGATTGGCCTGGATGCCCAGAACAAGACGGTGAAAACCCATGACAATCAGGATATTTCCTATGACAAGCTGTTAATTGCCTCCGGGGCGTCTTACTTTATCCCACCGATCCCGGGACTCCGGGAGTCAAAAAACGTCTATGGCTTTCGGGACTTAAAAGATGCCCAGCTACTCGATCGCGAATGCAATACCGCCAAGGATGCCGTGGTTATCGGTGCCGGCCTGGTCGGGATGGACGCTGCGGTGGCGCTGCTTGAGCGCGGTTTAAAGGTAACCGTGATTGAAATGACCGCAGCAGTGATGAGTTTGCAGCTTGACCAAAAATCGGCCGATGCCTACCAGCAACTGTTTGAAGAACACGGTGCTGCCTTTATTTTAGCGGATAAGGTCGTTTCAGTTGATGTCGATGCGGTCGGACGGGGAAGAACCATCCATCTGGCCAGCGGCAAAGCGGTTGCTGCTGATCTGATTGTTATTGCCGCCGGCGTCCGACCGGCCTTTAACTTTACCGAGGGATCGGGGATTGCGACCAACCATGCCATTTTAGTTGGCGATGACCTCAAGACCAATATCGACCATATTTATGCCGCCGGCGATGTCACCGGAATGGCCGGAATCTGGCCCAATGCCATGAAACAGGGACGGATTGCCGCAATTAACATGCTCGGCGAAAAACTCTTGTATCAAGATCGTTATGCCCTTAAGAATACCATTAATTTCTTTGGCCTGACCACCCTTTCGCTGGGAAACATCAACCCTGAACCCGAAGAAAAGTGTCAGATTTTGATCCGCGAAGACCGCAATAATTACCAAAAATTAGTCATCAAAAATGGCGTCGTCGAGGGGGTCATTTTCCAGGGCAATATCGGCGGTAGCGGCTTCTGGCAATACTTGATTAAAAATAAAATCGATCTTTCTGCTAAAAACAAAGATCTCTTTAGCCTGAGTTATGCCGACTTTTACGATCAGGATCCAGCCACCGGCGAATATCGCTACGCGGTTTAAACCTACAAACATCAAAAAACTTAAGACTCTGGCCAAGCTCTTTTCATTTTATTTCATTTAGTGTATACTACATTGAAGCAAAAATTAATAAGTAAAATTATAACAAAAATTTGGAGGAAATAATGTCAGAAACAGCAAATCCAATCGTCAAAATTGAAATGGAAAATGGCCAGACTATCGAAGTGGAACTCTATCCGGAAGTTGCCCCAATCACCGTAGAAAACTTTTTAAGCTTAGTCAATGATGGTTTCTATAACGGATTAATCTTTCATCGGGTGATCCCTGGTTTTATGATTCAAGGCGGATGCCCCCAGGGTAGTGGCATGGGTGGTCCAGGACACACCATTAAAGGCGAATTCTCAGGCAACGGTGTCGTCAATGACTTAAAGCATGTTAAAGGTGTCATTTCGATGGCGCGTTCGGGAATGCCGGATTCTGCCGGTTCACAATTTTTTATCATGGTCGATGATGCCCCATTTTTAGACGGCCAATATGCCGCCTTCGGCAAGGTGATTTCGGGAATCGAAACGGCTGATGCCATCGTTGCTGTTGACCGCGATCGATCTGACAAACCGCGCCAAGATCAGGTTATTAAGAAAATTGAAGTTGTGTCCTAAATTATATTTTGAAATCATCCTGTTTTTATGATAAAATAAAATAAAAAGGATGTGAGCGCAATGGCAAAGTATTGTCCCAAATGTTATGCCGGTATCGGTGCAGATGATGCAGTTTGTGGTAATTGTGGTAATGTGTTAAAGGAAAATGCTAGTGAAGTAGAAGATTTCACCGCCGGTGTTTTCGACAACGAAAACCTTTCTCATGAGGTTTCTGGAAACGAAATACCTGAGGAAATTTCCAATGAAGAAGTCTTATCCCATGAAATTGTCGAGGATGAAATCATTGCTGATGGCATTGTCGAGGAAGAAATGCTGGTCCCGGAAACCGTCACAACAACGATCCCCGAACCGGCGCAGACCTCATCAGATTATCAGGTTCCGCCGCAGTCTCAGGCATCGCCGCGGGCTCAGGCCACTGAAAATGGCGAAGTTCCGATGACCCTGGGCGACTGGATGTTGACCCTGTTACTGCTTTACATACCCGTTGTTAATCTTGTCATGCTGATTATTTGGAGTGTTGATTCCAAAACCAGCACCACCAAAAAACACTTTGCCTGGGCGACATTAATCTTTATGGCAATCGGCATCGTGCTGTCGATCATATTCTCCGGCATTGTCATGGCCATTGTTGCGTCGATGATGCAATCCATGTATTATTATTAAAATCACGAAATCATACCTGTAAACCAAAAAGAACCGTCACGTGACGGTTCTTTTTAATTTCTGATTATATAGGGTTAGCGTGTAAAAATAATTTCGACCGACTTTTCGTCCAATTTGTTGAATGAAAACATGGCTTAAATTGAGTGTTGACACCGCTAGCAAATATGAATGAATCAATAATCAACCGGATCTTCGACACAGCTGATAATGGCGTTTTTAAAGGCCTCGCAAGCGGTTCGACAATTGGATTGGGTACCAGTCAGGATCGCCCCACTCAGATTTGAGTTGGTCGGCGGGCCAAAGAATTTTACCACTTCAACATCAGCAACTGTTAAGGCCTCATCAATCCCGACAACTCCTTCAAGGGCGGGAGCAAACAGGAAGGCAATCGATGATCCAATTGGCAGACCATAGGTTTTCGAAAAATATTTGCCGATTTTAGGAACCAGTTGGGCATAAATCAGGTTGCTGTCATCAGCATTAACACTGTAGATACTGGCTTTATTTTCAGCATAGTCGCGGATATAGCGTAAGCCGCTTTCAACATCAGAAACAGTCGGTCCGGTAATAACCCCAAAAACCTGGCCGTCATTGAGTCCGGCGCCGGCGCCGTAAAGGGTTTTAATGTAGACAACGTCGACGTTTGAAGCTTTGGTCGCTTCATCGGCAGCACAGTAGCCGACGCCATCGTATTGGGTGGTAAAAATCCCGATATCAATACAGCCCTCCGGTAACTCAAACTCTTCTAACATGATGTCTTCAACAGCGGTTAACATTTTACTATAAACAAGTTCGCATTTAATTCTATCTCCAGTCATGGCATCATCTCCTTTTCTGAATTTCACAAATTTCTACTGATGACTCATAATATCATTAATTTATTCCCGGGTAAATAAAAAAAAAGCAGCACTACGGGTAGTTATCTGCTTTTTAGCTTTCTTTTGGGGGTAATGAGCATTATTCAGTCAGGCTTTCAATCGCACCAAACTTGCGAAAGCGTTGATAACGGTTTTGGGTCAATTGATCTGTATCCAGCGCCTGGTTATTTTGAAAGCATTTATACAGACCAATTTTTAGTTCGCGATAGACATTCTTAAAATCACGATGATTTTCAGAAATAATCTTATCGATGACCTCGAGTTCCAGCAAATCCTGGGCAGTCAGTTTCAGGCACCGTGCGGCTTCTTTTGTTTTGGCGGCATCTTTCCAGAGAATACTGGCGCAGCCCTCGGGCGAGATTACTGAATAAATGGCATTTTCCAGCATCCAGACCTCATCAGCCACACCTAATGCCAGAGCACCGCCACTACCACCTTCGCCAATCACCACCGACAAAATCGGCACCTTTAGGCTCATCATTTCCATCAGATTTTTAGCAATCGCCTGACCCTGACCGCGTTCTTCGGCACCGATGCCGCAAAATGCACCAGAGGTATCAATCAGACAGACAATTGGGCGGTTGAATTTTTCAGCCAGCTTCATCTGGCGCAGGGCTTTGCGGTAACCTTCCGGGTGGGAAGAACCGAAATTTCGTTTAATCCGCGTTTTGGTGTTTTTGCCGCGTTCCTGAGCAATAATTGTAACCGGCATATCGATTAACATCCCGAGGCCGGTAATCATCGCGGGATCATCACCGAAACAGCGGTCGCCGTGGACTTCAATAAAATCGGTAAAGAGATTGTCAATAAAGTCCTGCCCGGTCGGGCGGTTCTTTTTTCGCGCTAGTGCAACCCGTTTATAGGCTTCCATTTTGATCACCGCCTTGGGGAATTTGATGCAGGGTTAATAGCTGCTTAATCGTTTCTTTTTGGATGCTGCGGGGGACAATCGCATCGACAAAGCCTTTTTCCAGTAAAAACTCAGCCCGCTGGAAGCCTTTTGGGAGACGCTGACGAATGGTCTGTTCAATCACGCGAGGGCCGGCAAAGGCAATCAGGGCTTCCGGTTCAGCCAGAATAATATCCCCTTCCATGGCAAAACTGGCGGTGACACCGCCGGTAGTCGGGTCGGTCAGTACCGCAAGGTAAAATAAACCGGCATCACTGTGGCGTTTAACCGCACCGCTGGTTTTTGCCATTTGCATCAGCGCCAGCATTCCTTCTTGCATCCGGGCTCCGCCAGAAACAGTATAGCCAATCACTGGCAGACCATGCTTAAGGGCATATTCAAAGATCAGGGTGATCTTTTCACCGACCACCTGACCCATACTCCCCATCATAAAGGTCGCTTCCATTACAAAGAGCGCTACCTGATGATCGCCTATTTTTGCAGTCCCAATGATGACCCCTTCATTTTCGTGACTAAAGAGGGTGGCTTGTTCGAGCTTCTCATCGTATCCGGGAAATTCCAGTCGATTGGTTGAGCAGAGGTCATGGTGCTGCTCGACAAAGCTATCTGGATCAACAATCATATTGAGCCGCTGTCTGGCATTGATGCGAAAATGGTGACCACATTTGGGACAGACGTGGAAGTTGTTTTCTAAATCGGAAGAAAAGCTCAATTGCTTGCAGGAGGGACAGCTCCGGCACAGTTCAGAGGGAATCGCCGGATCGGTTTTCCTTTTAGTACGGTGCTGGGCTTCCAGTTCATTTTTGGGCTTTTTAAATAGACCTTTATTTAGCATTTAAAACCTCCTTTTCTATTCAGTCGTGGGTTTGCTGAATTCATTTTCGATAAAATCTGTAAAATAGTCGCCCTTTATAAATAGGGGATGACTAAGAATATCAAGTTGTACCTGGCTGGTGTGGTCGATGCCTTCAATCACCAGTTCGCATAAGGCGGCCTTCATCTTGCGGATCGTCAGCTCACGGGTTTTAGAATGGACGATCAGCTTACCAACCATCGAATCGTAATAGGGGGGGATCGAATAGCCTTGATAAAGCAGGGTATCAAAGCGAACCCAGGGACCGCCGGGAACATGCAAAAAGCCAATTGTCCCACAGTTTGGCCTAAAATCAAGGAGCGGATTTTCGGCGTTGATCCGGCACTCAATGGCATGGCCTTGAATCCGAACATCTTCCTGAGCAAAGGTCAGGGGCAGGCCAGCGGCAATCCGGATCTGCCATTTGACAATATCGATCCCGGTGACCATTTCCGTAATCGGGTGTTCGACCTGCAGCCGGGTGTTCATTTCCATAAAATAAAAATGCCCCTGGGTATCCATTAAAAACTCAATCGTGCCGGCATTTTCATAGCCAATCGTCAGCGCTGCCTGGCGGGAAACCGCCATCATAGCCTCGCGAATTTCCGGAGTCAGCGATGGTGACGGGCTTTCTTCGAGCAACTTCTGATTTTTTCGTTGGATCGAGCATTCCCGCTCACCCAGGGCAACAACGTGCTGGTGGGCATCGCAAAGCAATTGAATTTCGATATGTTTGACCCGACTTAAAAACTTTTCCAGATAAACGCCATCGTCATTAAAAGCATTTTGAGCTTCTTGCCTGGCCAGTGAATATTCATTTAAAAAATCTTCAGATCGCTCGACCAGCCGGATCCCCTTGCCACCACCACCAGACCGGGCTTTAACGAGTAGGGGATAGCCGATTTGATCGGCTTTTTGATGGGCCTGAGCGGGATCGTTTAAAATATCGCTGCCGGGAACAATTGGCACTCCAGCGGCGGCCATGGTGGCGCGCGCCTGGTCTTTATCACCCATTTTCTGGATGATTTCCCAAGACGGACCGATAAAAGCAATGCCGCACTGGCTACACAGGCGGGCAAACTTGGGGTTCTCGGAAAGTAGGCCATAGCCAGGATGAATGGCCTGGGCTCCGGTTAAGACGGCAGCCGACAAGATCGCTGAAATATTCAGATAGGAGTCAGAGACAGCTGCCGGTCCAATACAAATACTTTCATCGGCCAGACTCACATGGAGGCTGTCTTGATCAGCAGTGGAAAAGACGGCAACGGTGGCAACGCCCATTTCTTTGCAGGCACGAATAATCCGCAGGGCAATCTCGCCGCGGTTGGCGATTAGTATTTTAGAAAACACGGCACTCCTCCTTACTCAATCAGGGCAAAAGAGAATTCTCCGACCACTGCGACCTTGCCATTGACCGAGCCGGAACCGCTGGCAAAATAAAAAGGCGGTTTTGACTTGCTTATGCTGCAAGTGATTTCAATGGTATCGCCAGCTAGTACCTTTTCTTTAAATTTCACCTTGTTTAGACCAGTAAAGTAGGGGGTCTTATTGGTACCGTCTAGATCGGCCAGTAAAACGCAAGAGGTCTGCGCCATAATTTCGCACAGAATAACCCCGGGCACCACCGGATTACCGGGAAAATGGCCTTGCAAAAAAAACTCATCCCCGGTTACGGTGTAGCGGCCGGTGGCCGTCGTGTCATCTATTTTCTCAGCCTCATCAATTAGCAGCATCGGCTCCCGGTGAGGCAGTATCTTTTTTAATTCATCACGTTTCATTTAATTTCCTTCTGAATTTTAGAAAAATTCTCTTTAGTAAATTTCCAGACCGTTAACACGCTTTAGCCCTACCGCTGTCAAGAAGTTAGTCTTCGACAATGCGATAGAGTACCTGGCCAAATTCGACAACCTGGCCGTTACCGACGCAGACTTCCATAATTGTGCCAGGGGTTTCGGCGGTAATTTCGTTCATCAGTTTCATCGCTTCAATGATGCACAGGGTGTCGCCTTCGGAAAAGCTTTGACCCTTGCTGACATAGGCTGGTTTGCCTGGCTGACTGCTTTGATAAAAGACCCCCACCATCGGCGATTTAATTTCTTTCCAATGGGCATCAGGGAGGATCTCAAGCGCTTGTGCTTCGACTGATTGGGCTTTATGGGGAAGCGACTCCGTTGCCACCTTTTGGGGTTGACTATAAGTTATCTCATGAGCCTGTGTCGAGCCGATTTCGCGTTTTATTTCAATCTTCAGGTTGCCCTGGTCAAGTGCCAGACTGGTCAGTTTTTCTTCAGACATGATTTTTGCCAGTGCCTGGATGGTTTCGGTATTTAATTCCATATTTATTCTCCTACATATCTAACAAATGCCAGACAACCATTGTGACCGCCAAATCCAAGTGAAATGGACAGGGCAAGGTCACACTGGACCGCCCGTTTTTGATTGGGGACATAATCGAGATCGCAATCCGGATCCGCTTCCTGATAACCAATAGTCGGTGGGATCATGCCATCTTTTAAGGCCATTACTGATGCAATCGCTTCGATCGCGCCGGCCGCGCCCAACATATGGCCAGTCATCGATTTAGTCGAGCTAACCAGGGTTCGGTTGATATGATCTCCTAGCGCATTTTTAATAGCAATGGTTTCTGCTTTATCGTTAAGCGGGGTACTGGTGCCGTGGGCGTTTACATAAATCTGCGCATCATCAAATACGACACCTGAACTGACCGCTTCTGCCATTGCCAGACTGATGGCGCGGGTGGCGCCGAGTGCTTCGGGATGGGGAGCAGTAATATGATAGGCATCACAGGTATCACCATAGCCGACAACTTCACCGTAAATGTTGGCGCCCCGCTTTAGGGCTAACTCCAGGTCTTCCAGCACCAATGCCCCAGCGCCCTCACTCATCACAAAACCACTGCGGTTTTTGTCAAAAGGAATTGACGCCCGGGTCGGATCGTTGACCGTTGTCAGTGCCGTTAAATTGGTAAAACCAGCCACTGACAGCGGTGAAATACTGGCTTCGGTGCCGCCGGCAATAATGGCGTCAGCATAGCCGTGCTTAATATTGCGGTAAGCTTCGCCAATCGAGTGGGTGCCGGTGGCACAGGCGGTGATAATCGGTAAACAGGGCCCCTGGGCATTATAGCGAATCGCAACGGTTCCAGCCGCAATATTTGAAATCATCATCGGGATAAAAAAAGGCGAAATCCGGCTGGGGCCTTTTTCATCCATTTTGTGACATTCATCGATAAAGGTATGAATCCCGCCAATGCCGGAACCCATGTAAACACCCAGTCGGGTGGGATCGACATGGGCCTGAACACCACTGTCTTCCATCGCCTGAACCGCCGCGCCAATCGCATATTGGGTAAACATGTCGGTTTTGCGGATTTCATTTTTCTTAATATAGTCAAGGGGTTCAAAATCATGAACCTCACCGGCAATTTTCACTTTTAAGTCGCTGGTATCGAATTTCTTAATAAAATCGATCCCGCATTTTCCGTTTTTGAGGTTTTCCCATAGGCCTTCTACCGTACTACCCACCGGAGAAACGGCTCCGCATCCTGTTATAACAACTCGTCGATTCATTGATTACTCCTAAATATAGAGACCGCCATCTACTTTAATGACTTCTCCTGTAATATAGCCTGATAAATCGCTACTTAAATAAACGCAGAGATTGGCAATGTCGTCAGCCTGTCCCAAACGTTTTAAGGGAATTTGTTTGAGGATTTCTTCCTTAATTTCGGTTTTTAATGTTTTAGTCATGTCGGTGTCGATAAAACCCGGGGCAATCGCGTTGCAGGTGACCCCACGGATGGCCATCTCTTTGGCAGTCGACTTGGTCAGACCGATCAGACCCGCTTTAGCCGCGGCATAATTACATTGTCCGACGTTGCCCATCAAGCCTGAAACTGAGGAGATATTGATAATTCGGCCTTTACGCTGCTTAAGCAGGTAGGAGCCGACGTGTTTGGTCATATTAAAGGCGCCTTTTAGGTTGGTATTAATGACGCTGTCAAAATCTTCTTCTTTCATGGCAAGCAATAGCTTGTCGTTGGTGATCCCGGCATTGTTTACCAGGATATCGAGTCCACCGAAATCTTTGATAACCTGGGCGACCAATGCTTTAGTGGCCGTGAAGTCGGATACATCACATTGATAGCTCTGCGCTTTTACCCCCAGCGCCTGCAGTTGCGTGATGGTCTCTTGCGCTTTTTCCTGACTACCGTGGTACATAATCGCCACATTGCCATGCGCCGCGGCTATCTTTAGGGCAATCGCCCGGCCAATCCCTTTGGCACCGCCAGTAACCAGTGCGGTTTTTCCTGTTAACATATAAAAGACCATTCCTTTCCGGCATTTTTTGCTTGCAGATAATCAGTTAGGACTGTTTCAACGTGATAACAGGTAACCGATTTATCTATTTTCTTTATAAATCCGCTCAGTGTTTTACCGGGGCCACATTCAATAAAGGTGGTAAATCCGTCATCGATCATATTGCGGATCGTTTGTTCCCATAGCACCGGGTGATTGATCTGATGGAGAATATAATTACGGATATCAACCGGTGAAGTGGGGTAGGGTTTTGCATATGCGTTGGAATAGAGGGGGATGGTTCCCGCCGAAAATGTCAGTTCATAGATCTTCTGCTCCAGTTGCTTGGTGGCATAGGTCATAAAAGGCGAGTGGAAGCCACCCGACAGGGTCAGCGGAATGCCGCGACCACCCAGTTCTTTCGCCCGTCCTAAAAAGGCATCCTGATCTTCCCGTAGCAGGGCGACAACCAGCTGCCCGGGACAATTGTAATTAACCGGGTAGCATTGGTTAAACTCCTTGCAGAGTGCTTCGACCTTGGCATTATCAAGTTTTAAAACCGCCACCATCGACGCCGGTGTCATCTGCGACGCCTCTTCCATGGCGCGACCACGTTTTTTGACAAACTTGAGTCCGTCTTCCATCGAAAGGATCCCAGCGGCCACCAGACCGGTGACCTCGCCGAGCGAGAAGCCGGCGATTCCCTGAGCTTGGACCCCAACCCGTTGTAAGGCTGCCAGCGCCGCCAGCTCGACGGCAAAAATGCTGGGTTGGGTGTTATGGGTTTGATTGAGGGCTTCAGCTGGCCCCTCAAAGCAAAGTGCTGAGGTACCCGGATGAAGGGCATCGATCTGATCGAAAACGGCCTTGGCAGTGGGAGAAAGTTCATAAAGCGGTTTGCCCATCCCGACAAACTGCGATCCCTGACCGGGAAAGAGCAGTGCTATTTTAGCCATTGTGTTCCTCCTTTTAAAACTGTTTCGGTTTCTTGAGCCAGTGTTAAAATGATTTCCTTGACGCTTTGTTTTTCTTTGATCATGCCGGCAATCTGACCTGCCATAAAGCAACCTTTCTGAGAATCACCTTCCTGAGCGGCAATGCGCAGGGCACCCCGACCGTATTCTTCAAGGACTTGTGGCGGCGTGGTGGGGTCATTTTCCGCTTTAATGAAGTCTTTAGAAAAGGTGGTTTTTAAAGAACGAACCGGATGACCCAATGACCGGCCGCTCAGGGTCGTATCAATATCTTTGGCTTTGATAATTTTATCCTTATAATTTTCATGGATATTGGTTTCGTGGGCGACTAGAAAGCGGGTGCCCAGTTGAACCCCCACTGCGCCCAGCATCAGGGCAGCGGCAATGCCGCGGCCATCACCAATGCCACCGGCGGCAATCACCGGAATCGAAACCACATCACAAACCTGCGGAATTAGCGGCATTGTCGACATCTCGCCGACATGACCGCCCGATTCTCCGCCTTCGGCAATCACTGCCGTGGCGCCAGCCCGTTCCGAAAAGCGGGCTAATCCGGTCGAGGGCACTACTGGAATGACCTTTATGCCGGCAGCAATCCACAGCTTGATGAACTTACCAGGATTGCCGGCGCCGGTTGTGACAACTGCCACCTTTTCGTCAATCAGAACCTGGGCAATTTGATCGACGCGGGGATTCATCAGCATGACATTGACCCCAAAGGGTTTATCGGTCAGGCTTTTGGCCTTGTGAATTTCACTGCGCAGCCAATTTTCATCGGCGTTCATTGATGAAATAATCCCTAAACCACCTGCATTTGACACGGCAGCGGCAAGCTGAGCATCGGATATCCACGCCATTCCTCCTTGAAGAATCGGAAATTCAATGTTTAAAAGATCGCAGAGTGGTGTTTTAATCATCCTATTTCACCTAAGCGATGGCTTTTTCGATCAAGGCTACCACATCACCAATGGTCTTAATTTCGCCATCCATTTCAATGCTGGTATCAAAGGCTTCTTCAATTTCCATGACCAGTTCGACGGTATCCAGAGAATCCAGTTCCAACTCTTCAAAGGTTGAATCTGCTGTTACTTCTAAATCCTGCTCGTCTTTGTAATTCCGTAAAATTTCCACTACTTTGTCTAATACCATTTGATTAATCCTCCTAAGATTATAAATAAATTATGATTTAATTTTTTAACGACTAATTATGCCGGATGCCAATCAGGCCCATTCTATCACACAGGCGCCGGTTGTCAGCCCGCCGCCAAATGCGGTTAAGGCTATCCGGGTGCCAGATTTGAATTGGCCATTACGGTTTAGTTCATCCAGAACCAGTGGGATACTGGCGGCTGAGGTATTGCCACAACCATTGACCCGCATGACAAACTTGTCGAGCGGGATTTTTAAACGTTTGGCCGCGCCTTCGATGATTCGCAGGTTGGCCTGGTGGGGAATGATATAATCGACATCAGCCAGTTCGATACCAGCAGCTTTGGTCACTGCGCGTAAGTCATTGCAGATCGCTGCGACGGCAAAACGATAAACTTCCGGGCCATCCATCAGCAGATAGGGTTCTGGATTTGACCGGTTTTTGGTCAGCGGGTGATTACCCTTAGGCCAGGGAATACTTAAGGCATGCTGATTGCCGACGGCAGTCAGTTGGATCGCCTTTAGGCTGTTACCGCCGGCCAGCACAGCCGCACCGGCGCCGTCGCCGAAAAGTACCGCAGTCGCGCGATCCTGCCAGTCGATCAGCTTGGACATGGCGTCCACGGCAATGACCAGAATGTTCATGTCATTATTCCGGGAAAAATATGCGTCAGCGACATCTAGTCCATAAACAAAGCCAGAACAGGCTGCATTAAGATCAAAACTGGGGCAGGTCGCCCCTAGCTGGTCTTGAATCAGGCAAGCCAGGGAAGGGGTGACGGTATCGCCACCGAGGGTGGGACAAATAATCAAATCCAGTTCTTGAGCTTTGATTTTAGCATTTTCCAGGGCATTGACACTGGCTTCCAGGGCGATATCCAAAATCGATTCCGTCACACAGATATGTCGCGCTTCAATGCCGGTTCTAGTAACAATCCAATCGTGAGATGTATCTAGAAACTGAGCGAGGTCTTCATTGGTCTGAATTGTTTTTGGCAATCCAGCACCGGTACCGATAATCGTAAAGGACATTTGTTCCTCCAAGCATCAAGGCTCAGACGTTTCATTTTCGTCAGATAAGCTTGATAATTTTTTTCTGAAAAAACCATTTAATTTTTCCATACCGTGAATTAAAACATCTTTTTCTTCAGCGGTCATTTCTTTTGAAATATCTTTCACCATTTTTTCATGAAAATACTGGTGAATTTTATCGATCCGCAAACCCTTGTCGGTGAGTCGGACATATACCATTCGTCCATCGGTATTGCTTTTTTCTTTCTTTACATACCCTTTTTTGACCAATTTATTGATAGCTACGGTCACCGAAGGGAGGGTAATATTAAGACTTTGGGCTAGATCACTGATGGTTCTGCCATCATTTTTATTTTTTCCCACATGCTCAATCAGATGCATTTCGTTGATTGATAAATCAATATTTGTTGATTGTTTGAGTAAGTTTTCTTCAAATTTTAAAATATTATTAAATGTATCAACTAGCACGGCGTTGAGTTGGGAAGAAAAAGAGTCCAAAGGGTCACCTCCATAATCATTAGATTGTCTAACTAATTATAGCGCTAAAAAAATATTTGTCAAGAAAAGCTTGGTAATGGACTATTTTCTTAGGGTGTATTAAGAATTTCTGATCATCAATTGACTACTTAAGAAGTTGAGTAATTTAAAATTTGAATCCTTAAAAATTAACTAATCCAATTCTTGGGTTAATTCATCCATTAAGGCTTCCACGGTTGTGATCCTTGTGATCTTGTCGGCATTGGCACCGCAAAAAACATAGCCGTTTTCTAAATCGCCCGCTTTGCCGGCAATCAGTGCCAGGCCAATACAGTAGGGTGCCGTCTTATAGTCACAGGATTTAATACAATTAATGGGACAGCTTTTAGGCTGTCGTAGCCCCGCTTTAACCTCTTCTAAAAAGCGATTATGGATCGCCCGTCCTGGCAAACCGGCCGGACTAACAATGATTTCGATATCGGCTTTCGTTGCCGCAACCATCGCATCTTTAAAGGCTTGAGAGGCATCGCATTCGACCGTGGCCACGAAGCGCGAACCGATCTGTACCGCATCGGCACCAGCGGCCAGGCTTTCGCGGAGATCCGCTGCAGTGGTAATCCCGCCACCGGCAATTAAGGGAATATGCCGTCCGACTAAATCTTCATAGGGCTTGATTTCTTCAAGGACACCGGGAATCAGCGCCGGCAACGCTTGTTGTGCCAGTCGTTCTGGGGTGAGATCTTCATTTTTAAAGCCTAAGTGACCGCCAGCCAGCGGGCCTTCCAGGACAATCGCATCAGGAGCGACCTGGTAGTGACGCCACCAATGTTTTAAAATCAGTTTAGCGACCCGTTTAGAGGAAATAATCGGGGCGATCTTGGTTAAAGAATGTCGGGTCAGTTCGGGTAGGGTTAGCGGCAGACCAGCGCCGGCAAAGATAATATCATATCCGGTTTGGACAGCATCCTTTACCAGTTGCTCGTACTGAGTCAATGCCACCATAATATTAATTCCAATCGGACGATTGCCAGCTATTGCTTTGGCCTGTTTAAAGTGATCGGTCATCGCCTGTCGATTAGCCGCTTTGGGGTTGGTCTGGTAGTTGGGGTAGTCAGCGCCCATTTCGACTGCCGATAAAACCCCCAGACCGCCAAACTTTGAAACCGTTCCGGCCAGGCTGGAAAGGGAAATACCGATACCCATGCCACCCTGGACGATCGGTTTGGAAAATTCAAGATTTCCAATATTAAATTGAGTTTTCAATAAAAAACCTCCTCTGCAAATATTCTTGCAATTGGAGGTAATCATAGCATATTGGCAATTAATCTGTAAAGAAAAAGCTAAAGCTCAGGCAGTTTTTCGGGATTTTCCGGTTTTGCTTTAAGAAATATTGCTTGCAGAAAGGCCCACTTGGTTTCAGCAGTGAGGATTCCCAGAAAAATAACCAAACAGCCCAGAAACATCGTGAAGGTAAAATTATCACCCAGGATAATAATCGCTAATAGGCTTCCAAATACCGCCTCTAAACTGAGGATAATCGCTGCATGGGTTGCATTGGTATATTTTTGTGCCACCGTCTGTCCCAAAAAAGCCAGGAAGGTGCAAAATATCCCCAGATAGAGTCCATTTAAGAGGCCAGGAAGCGGGATGGCCAGGGTAAACTCGCCAAAAATAAACACGTAGGCTAAAGACACTGCTGCTGCAAAAGCAAGCTGTATCACGGTCAGGGCAATCGGATCATGTTGTTTTGAGTAAATTCCCACCACGACAATGTGACAAGCATACAAAAAGGCACATAATAGGGTTAAGCCATCGCCAAGATTAAAGGAAAAACCGGCCGAAAAATCCATCGTCAGCAGTGCCAGACCCAGTAGCATAATAAAGGCCGCTGCAAAATTGTATTGATCCGGCCGGTGTTTTTTTACCGCCCAATAAATAAAAGGGACCATAATAACATTGGTGGCGGTAAGAAAGGCTTGTTTTCCGGCCAGCATATATTGCAGGCCAATCATCTGAGCGGCAAAGGCCGTGAATAAAAAGAATCCGATCACGCAGCCTGCCTTAATCGTTTCTTTAGGGATGTTTTTTAAGTTTTTGCGGAAGATAATCCCCGATAAGAGGGCGGCGACCGTAAATCTGACGGCCATCAGCATCATCGGCGACATTGAATCGAGGGCATTTTTTGAAGCGACAAAGCCGCTGCCCCAGACAAAGGCTACCGCTACCAGACCCAGATCGGCCAAAAGCGATTGTTTTTTAGTTTTTTCCATGGTGACTTCCTTTTCTAAGGTATTCTGTTCATTGGTATTTTGTTATAGCTGTTCTGTTTATTATAACTAAAAAGCTGATCATTGGCAAAAATATTTTGGTTTCCCAGATTAAAATGAGTTATAATAGAGGAAAAGATTAAAAATCACGTAAGGAAGAATAAATGAAACTTGTACTCGTAAGACATGTAGAGACCTATGGTAATGTGGGCCACCTCCTCAATGGCCACACCGAATCGGACTATACCCCGCGGGGCGTAGCGATGAAGGAACTGTTGATCAAAGAATTGATTGTCCTGGATCAGAAGCTGGCCTTTGATAAAATCTATGCCAGCCCAACCTCCCGGGCGCTAAAAATCGCTCAGGAAGTTGGCCTCTTAACCGGTAAGGAGATCCAGGTGGATCCGCGCCTGCGCGAGTTTAACTTTGGTATTTTTGAAGGAAAAACCCGCGATCAATGTATTGAACTTTTTCCCGAAGAATGGGATCACTGGATGGCCAACTATAATGATTATCTAGTTCCCCAGGGTCAGAGCCAACGGGAATACCATGAACTTTGTGCCAACTTTTTGGCTGAACTAGCAGAAGAAGAAACAGTCTTGATTATTGCCCATGGCGGCACTATCCATAGCATGCTGACGAACATGCTAAATCTGCCGCTTGACTGCAAATGGCATTTTGATGTTAAACTAGGCAGCGTTACGATCATTGATTATAGTCATGGTTTCGGGATGCTCTCGCATATGTCAACCCCCGCCTATGAACTACTTGCCGAAAAAACCCCCTTGACAGACAATAAAAAAGCCGCCATGCGGGCCGCTGCCAGAACCGAAGCCCAAGCCAAAGCAGCCCAAAAAAGAGAACGACACAAACAAAAAATAGTGAGGAAATAAGATGCTCGTAATCGCTTATGATAATCGCAGTAATGTTGAAATAGCTGATCCGATTCTGGAGGAAATTGAAGATGCGATGGTGCGAACCCTCCTCCATCAGGAAATTGGCGTGGAGTGTGAAGTGAGTTTTTCATTTGTCAGTGCCGATGAAATTAGGACGCTAAACAAAGAATATCGCGGCAAGGATGCGGTCACCGATGTGCTGTCTTTTCCGATGTATGAGGATTTTATCAATCATCGCGAAGCCATTATCAAAAACAACCCCTTTATGCCCTTATTGCTGGGCGATATCGTTATCTGCATCGAGCAAGCCGAAAGTCAGGCCAAGGCATACGGCAACAGCCTGACCCGCGAGCTTTCCTATCTGTCCGTGCATAGCGTCCTCCATCTATTAGGCTATGACCATATGGTGGATGATGAAAAATCGGCGATGCGACGGATCGAAAAAGAAATGATGGGCGACAACTAGCAACTGATTTAGTAACAACTAGATCAAGCAGGAAGCTGACCATTCATTTTAACTTAAGCCAAAATAAAAAATCAGGAGGTGGAAAAGATCAGACGCAAGTTAAAAAAGAGTTTTTCCTTTGCCATCGAAGGTATTTTATACACCCTGAAAACCCAGCCCAACATGCGGATTCACTTAGGCGTCGGATTTTTAGCGGTGGCCTTTGGACTTGTTTTTGAAATTGAAAATTATGAATGGCTGGCACTGGTGATTGTGATCGGATTTGTTTTTATCCTGGAAATCATCAATACCGCCATCGAAACCCTGGTCGATCTCTATACCGAGGAATATCATCATCTGGCTAAGGTCGCCAAGGATACCGCCGCGGGCGCTGTTATGGTGGCCGCGATCATGTCGGTTTGTGTCGGTCTGATGATCTTTTTACCAAAAATTATTAATTGGTTTTTTTAACCAGAGAAAGAATGTGAATCATGAACGAAAACTTTAAATCCGGATTTATCAGCATTGTCGGTCGTCCCAATGTCGGAAAATCGACCCTGCTTAATAATATCATGGGCGAAAAACTGGTGATCACCTCAGCCAAACCCCAGACCACCCGAAATGCCATCCGCTGTATTTACACCGATGAACAGGCTCAGATGGTCTTTATCGATACGCCAGGGATGCACCGTCCTAAAAACCGCTTAGGTGACTATATGCAAAAAGCCGCCGAAAACACCATCTCTGATGTTGATGTGGTCTTGTATCTGGTCGAGCCGGAAACAAAAATCGGGCCGGGAGACCAATATATTCTCGAAAAACTGGCGGCCAGTAAAACACCGGTTGTCTTAGTGATTAACAAAATCGATCTGCAGCCTAAGGAAGACCTATTAATCACCATTGCCGCCTATCAGAAATATGATTTCCTGAAGACCATTATTCCGGTTTCGGCGATTACCGGCGATGGCGTTAAAGAGCTGCTTGATATCATCACCGAGCTACTTAAGCCGGGACCGATGTTTTTCCCGGTCGATATGATCATTGATCAGTCGGAACGCTGGATCGTTTCGGAGCTGATCCGCGAGAAGCTGCTCAATCTCTTGAATGACGAGGTTCCCCATGGCATTGCTGTCGAAGTGACCGCCATGAAACCCCGTAAAGGCAAGGATATTATTGACATTGAGGCCACCATTTTCTGCGAACGCAAAACCCACAAGGGCATTCTAATCGGCAAGGGCGGCTCGATGCTGACCAAGATTGGCAGCCAGGCCAGAAAAGACATTGAGTTTTTCCTGAAATCGCAAATTAATCTGCAGCTATGGGTCAAGGTGCGGTCTGATTGGCGGGATAAGAATTTTGACCTGAAAGATTTAGGCTATTTTGAGTAAATTGTTCAGTTGGGAGCATAATGGCACTGATTAAAACAAAGGGACTGGTTATCAAAGAACAGCCCTATAAAGAACAAGATAAAATTTTGACTATCTTCACCGAGGAAGAAGGCAAGATTCAATGTATTGCCCGCGGCGTCCGCCGTCAGAAAAGCGGCCTGTTGGCCAGCACCCAGATCTTTGCCTACAGCGAATTTGTCTATTACCCCGGCAAGAACTTTGGCATTATCAATCAGTCCAATCTGATCGAGGCCTTTTATCCCTTGCGCAATGATCTGACCAAGATGGCCCTGGCCTCTTACTTACTGGATCTGATGTATAATGGCTACGAATTTTACCAGAAAAGCCCAGAAATTTTAAAGCTGCTGCTCCACGTATTGTTTTATCTGTCTGCTGGAAAAGCCAAAAATGATTTGGTTCTGGTTGGCGGCTTTCAGATGAAACTGGTCAGTTATTTGGGCTATCGGCCGGTTTTAGAAAAATGTATGGTTTGTCAGGGCGATCATGACCTAAGCCTCTTTAGCATTGAAAACAATGGCGTCATTTGCAGCGGCTGCCGGGAACAAACAGAAGGCTATCTCTATAAGCTCAATCCCGCGATGCTTGACCTGCTTGGTGATTTTTTAAGACAGCCAATCAAAGCCCTAAAAGATCGTCAAGCAAACCCGGCTGAGGCGCTAAAGATTACCGATATGCTGGATCACTATATCGCTTATTGCATCGGAAAATCTTCCAAGGCCTATGCCTTTTACAAGACGATGCTCAATCCGCTAGTTTAAAAATCAGCCAAAAATTTAAAAAATTATCTTAAAAGGAGATTATTATGGGAAATTATAAAATGGCACATACAATGATTCGGGTACTTGATTTGGATCGATCGCTAAAGTTTTATCAAGAAGCATTAGGCTTTGAGGAAGTTAGGCGGCGCGACGAACCAACCTATGAATTTACCCTGGTATTTTTAGGTGATGGCAGCCCCAATGGTCACCAGCTAGAACTAACCTATAACTATGGACAGGTGGCTCCCTATGATTTAGGGTCTGCCTATGGTCATTTAGCGGTCTTAGTCGATGATCTTGAGGCCTCCTGGGCAGCCCACGAGGCACAGGGTTTTAAGCCGACACAGCCAAAAGGACTCAGTGGCGATGGCAAACCCCGCTACTATTTTATCACCGATCCAGATGGTTATAAGATTGAGATTATCAGAAATTAATTCAGAAATTAATTCAGAAATTAATTCAGAAATTAATATTCAAATGCGTGACTATTTCTATCTAGAAAGAGAGGAAATTTCCTCTCTTTTTTAGTACAAAAAGCTGATAAATTCCCTAAAAAATGTGCTTGATCCGCGTGAGTCTGATTCTTTCTGGCTCGATCAATTATCTCAAAAACATATTCATCAAAATATTGTTTGGTTGTTGCTTGAGTCTGTCAATATTTCTTGCCATCGAGGGTAAGAAATAGATTAGCGCAGGCAGTTAAAGCAAAGCCGAATTCGAAAAATGGAGTTGCCATTGGAAACTAAAAAAATAAAACTGGCTATCTTATCAATCTCATCACTCTTAATGATCTCAATGACCGCTTCAGCTATTCTAGGCGATATTTGGTTGCATTTTCCGGATGCCCCGGAATCCCTCATTCAGATGGTTTTAACCCTGCCGGCTTTACTGGGTCTGATTTTTGCTTTTGCAGCCGGGCCTGCATCGATGCGGATATCGAAAAAGAGTCTCGTTATTTTTAGCCTTAGCAGTGGATTAATCGGAGGGTTGATGGCTTTGATTCTGGGCCCCCTGGGACTGGGCTTCTTATTATTTGCGAGTATTCTAATTGGGGTGGCGCAAGGGTTCAACGCAACACTGAGCATGGCCTTGATTACCGATTATTTTAGGGGGCAAGAACGTAGTGCCATGATGGGACTGCAATCGGCCTTTCTTAACGGTGGCAGCATGGTCTTTCTGTTCACCTCGGGACTGCTGGCCAATTTTAAGTGGAACCATGCCTATCTGGTTTACCTGGCCTTTTTACCAATTCTTTTTATCGTGATCAAAAACCTCCCGCATGATCTGCCAGTCAAGCAAAGTCATTCTGAATATCCGGATAATGCTAAGAAACTCAATGCCAGTGTCTATCTCATGGCACTTTTCATCTTTTTGTTTGGCAGTTTCTTTTTCGTTTTTCAGACAAATATCGCCCTGCTCGTCGTTAGTAAAGGCTATGGTGATGCGACCCTAAGCGGGATGATCAATACCGCCCTTGCTGCTTCGGGAATGGTCACCGGGATCTGCTATGGCAAGATCAAGGAGCGCTTGAAAATCAGGACAATTCCCTTTGGAATTGCTGCGGTGGGTTTGGGTATGGGTCTTATTTATTTAGTCGGATCATTGCCCAGTCTATTTGTTTCGGCCATTCTGGTCGGTTTTGGGATTAGTCTTGTCATGCCAACTGGATTTTATATCGCAGCCAACGTCGTCGAGAATCGCTTGCAACCAACGGCCATCGCGCTACTTACCGCTGCTGTCAATTTAGGGATGTTTGTCTCGCCGCTGCTTTTTAATATGATCAACTTTCAGACAGTCGAGTCCACTTTACTGATGAAATTTATTATTGCATCGATCGCCCTATTCATACTGGCAATAGCCTTTGTCTTTGGTAATCGCTATATTCTTAAAATGCAAAGGCAGCAAAAAAGCCCGCTTTAACGGGACAGGGCGATAAGGAAAAGTGCCATAACCACAAAAATAACAAACAATAACACCAAACTTTTGGGTCATCCCAGTGACTAAACAAAACTGGATGACCTAAAAAAAATCGGCTATGCTGCCACCGTAAGTCTCAGGATTGATGATCCATTGAGAAGCCGTTGGTAATAGGTATGGGTGCATTTCTTGTATTTTTCAAAAAGTTTGATTTTTTCGTTGGTCTTACTATATACCTTCCAGCAGCCGCAATGTTTGCAATTTTTACCGGCGTGAGTGATAAAACCTTGCACATCTTCAAAGGGATAGCTCAGAAATAGACCAATCTCATGGGGGAAATCAGTGGAATTTTGGATTCGGGTCGATAAAAAATTCAGAGATGATGCGATGTCCCCGCTTGGGTAGCCAATCTGCTTTAGAAAACTGGCAACTTTTGGACATGAGAGGTCATCTGATAGTCTTTTTTTGCGATAGAGATAGATGAGCACCCGACTCTCATTTTTTCTGAGAATTTCTAAAAAAACACCACGATCGTTTAATGCGCGGTTCCAATTGTTAATTTCATTGATCAGTTCAGCTTCCTTGGTATAGGGATAGCTAAACAAATTTCCAGTTTTTATTCCGGCTAATGTTGGCGAACAGTGGCGGATCATTTCTTTTTCAAAGGTGCTCATGATTGGACTCTCTTCGGATTTGGCTTCAGCACACAGTTATTACAATTTACACATTGTGAACAGTGCTCTTCTAAAATATTTCGCAAAGCTGCCAGGCTGCTAGTATGTGCTCGCGCCAGTGGTAAGTTTAATCGCTTCGCTTCAAAAGTCGCACAGTTTACCATTTTATGAGAAACGGTGCCTGTAAATAATACGATTAAATCTGGAACCCCGATTTTCTTTTTCATCGCGCCCTGCATTTGGGTGAATACCTTAGCGCGGCAGTTAAATTCTTTACATAGATCTTTATACTGATGAATCATCCGATCATTTCCACCAATTATCACAATGCTCATAGAAAGCCTCCTCTTGCTTTATTTGTTAGTATATGCTAACACATTCAAAATTTAACATACCACATCGCTTATGTCAAGAATTTAATCTTTCATTAAGGAACTTTTTGAGGCAAAACAAGTGGATAATTGATGATGCAATGATGTGGATTTAATGCAAACAATAGCACCATCATATCATTTGAATATATCGCGCTCGGCGATCTTCAATCCGGTGAATATTAGCAAAAGAAATCTAGAACGGCTCTATTATTAGCATATTAGAATACATCGGAATATTGATAATAAAACAACAACTCATTACAACATAATGCGATTGCAGGACTGTTAACATCAACGCTTAAAATGAATTATTGATTTTTGCGCGCAAAAGGGCGACTGGAAAATATGGACAAAATATTACAGTAAAAAATTACTGATATGAAATATTAACAAATATATCCCTTGACATCTGTCAATATATGCCTTATTATGAGCTCAATAGAATATTTAGCAAACTTATCGAAAGGTAAGGACGCAAAGCTTTAGGGTCTAAGTAAATTTTTATATGACAGCCAGTTGCAAAACGACATCATCAAATGGTGTATTTAATGCAACGTGCCAGAGCGTTGTTTTTTTATTCTATCATAATCCCGACTTGGTCAATTTAATATTCGGCAAACTTACCGAAAGGTGAGGACGCAAAGCTATAGGGTCTAAATAATTTATTATATGACAGCCAGTTGCAGAAGAAAGGTGTATTTAATTCGCCTTATATGCAACGGGTAACCGTTGCTTTTTTATTAGCTGAAATTGAAAGAGGTGTAAAGATGAATCAATTTGCAATATCAGTCTTGGTTTTATTAATCGGAGCAGTTGTTGGCGCTTTGATGGAAAAATCTTCTGTATATTTGATCAAGCAAAGAGTTAACACCCTAAAACACCCGCAATTTTCAGGAAGCTTTGCCAAAACCATCTTTTGGGCGATGATCAATGCAATCATCTGGTTGTTCTTTGTAAAAATAAACGGGCTTGACGCAAGAACGCTAGAATATATGATGCTTTTTTCGATCTGCATCATCCTTTCGGCAGTCGACATCAGCATTAAAAAAATTCCCAATGAACTGGTTTTAATGACACTTTTCGTTGGTGGTGCATTCATCGTAACAGGACAACCCCTTGCAAGTTTAGGGATGAATGTTTTTGGTTTATTAATTGGTTTTATTATTTTCTTCTTGCCGGCATTAATCGGAAAGGGCGCTGGTTGGGGAGATGTAAAATATGCTGCGGCAGTTGGTTTTTGTTTGGGGGTATATGGCATTATATCTGCAATCATCATTATGACTTTCTTTCTGATGATCTACGCAATCTACCTGATTATCAGTGGAAAAGGAAATTTGAAATCAAAAGTTGCCTTGGGACCGTTTATGGCATCCGGTTTTGTTTCAGTCTTAATTTTAAATCTTATCAATACAAACAATCATCTAGTGGATTTTGGAATGTTTTTTTAAGGATTTAAATAAAGACTAAAAATTAATATTAACGCGTATCAATCTAATTTAAGAAGGAGAAAACAAAATGAAAAGCTTATTTACACGGATGTTAAGAGAAGAAGATGGACAGGGCATGGTTGAGTATGGCTTAATCATCGCCGGGATTGCCTTAGGTGCGATTGCTGCGATCTGGTTATGAGGTCCACAAATCGGCCAGATGTTTACCGATATCGGAACTCAACTTGCAGATTAGTTGTATTGTGATTATTTAGTTAAGCAATCAAATATAAAATAATAATTTATCAAAGGAGAAAACAAAATGTAAAAATTATTAATTTTACCTATTTTTCGAATGAAAATAATCATAAGGAGGAGTTGTAGGGATCTGTAATGTAGCAGGTGCTATTACCGGCGTTTTTTTAGCGTTGCGCTATGGTAGCGGCTTTATACGAGTTTTTTTCCTGATA
>NZ_CAKMJU010000080.1:0-15823 GCF_927416815.1 uncultured Acetobacterium sp.
AAGTGCCAGCCAAGTCTTAAATTTTTTAGGGCAGGATCTTTTGGTCACTGCCCGACCTCGTCTTCCATTTTTCCCGAATCACTAATGTCCATCAATTCTTCCGGAAAGGGCGCCCAAATCGTCTGCTCAAGAAGATAGCCGTCATTGTAGCGGATCACATAGCTTTTAAGGATATTTAGGGGCACGCTTAAGGGGATTTTTCCGTTGCGATATTTGTCAAAACTGTCAAGAATAAAGGTTTTTTCGCCACTTGAAAGGGAATCTGAAAAATAGCCAAAGATGTGCATCATCACATTGATATAATTGCGGTACCGGGGAATCTTTGCGAATGCTCTGGCCAAGCCCTCTTTATAGTAGCCAATCAACTGATCAACCGCTAATTTTTCGTGGTTTGCGACAATCTGCCCCAGCACTTTTTGCTCTTTCTGACTATAAGCCATCAACAAATATTTATTATTGGCCTGAAATTTAACCAAGGCCGCCATCGTTGCGGTCTCTTCGACCTGACGAAAGCGGCACATGGTATATAGCTTGGTCAGAAAATGCTCCCGTATCCTAAAATTAGTCAGCCGTCCCTCTTCTTCAATGGCGCCATGGGGATAATACTTAAAGGCCTCGGCCGCAAAGACACCCTGCCCTTTAACGGAGCCGGCAACCTTGGTTTTGCCAAGATAGACCTTGACATCCTTGGTACCACAGGAAGGCGAGCGCCCTTTTAAAATCAAACCATCAATATCCGAAAGCTCCCCAAAACAGCGCCCGCAAAAATCAATCATCGCCTGGGTATATTCGGTATCGGTGGCTGGCTGATACAAAACGGTCTGGCCTTCTTCGATCACCAGCCGAATCGGATTTCGGGGAACCCCCAAACCAATTTCCACCTCTGCACAAACCGGGTAATAATCGACATAGTCTTTTAATTTTTCGACAAACTTGTCGGGAAGGGTCTGGCCATTATATCGGCAGGCATCAAAACCCATACATTTACTGACAATCACCCGTGGTCTTAAGCTCTTTTCCATTTCAGCCTCCTGTTTTATTGATTATGGATATTCTTACCCCGTTGTGGTCATCTTCAATCACATGACACAAGGTCGTTTCGTTTATCATCTGATTATAAATAACCAAAGTCGACTAAAAAATCCAGCCGAGATCTGTTATAATAAGCTTAAGATCTGACACCCAAACAGTTCTAATCAATAATCAAAATTTTTAATCGATCAGGATGAAGCTTGTTTAAAAGGCGTACCGACTCACTTCCTTCGGCCTGATGAAAGGCGGTAACATGTTAGCTCAAATCGAAACCATTCTGTGCGAGAACACCCTTTGTGTTTTATGTACTGAAACAGCCGGAAACCCCTATTGCTCGTTGATGACCTATCTCCTGATGGACGATGATATCAGCGTTCTTTATCTGGTCGCCACCCGCGATTCCCGGAAGTACCAGAATCTGCTGGCCAATCCCCGGGTCAGTGTCCTGGTTGATACCCGCCAGACCCAAGGCGCCGCGACGACCGAAAAAATTGTCTCGGTTACTTTTTCCGGCTTATTTAAAGCTCTGACCGATTGTGAAGCGCAGCGGATCAAGTTAAAATTAGCCACGGAGCATCTGGAACTGGCGGAAATTCTCAAAAATCCAAACAGCGTTGTCTTTGGTATTCAATTAAAGTCGTTTCTGCTTTTAGATGGACCAGTCGATTCATACCGAGGCGATTTATAAATCCGCAAATCATTCTATGATTTCTAGCTAGTACAAACAAAACGACGCCACGATCAGGTGTGCTTTCTGGTTATGAGCGCGAACCCCCGTTTTATTAAATTAACGATCAAGTAATTGGAGGTACTCATAATGAACTTTAATAGACAAGCCCTTAATGCCTATAAAAAATTAATCGAAACGACTGATTTGCAAGAAGGATATCAGGAATTTATCAAGCTTTTTCGTTTTTTGCGGACTGAGCTAAAAAAGGAGCTGCCAGCATATGATTTTTCCGGTCAGATTGTTGAAAATAATATGGATTTTGCATATTTTCAACTTACCGATAGCGAATTGAAAGCAAAAGGTATAAAAATCCAGGTCGTTTTTGTTCACAAGATCTTTCGCTTTGAGGTATGGGTATCAGGCTATAACCGCAAAATACAATGTGCCTATTACGAAAAACTGAAAACCCAGACCATCCCCTATGTGCTAAATAATAATCCTAACCAAGTTGACTATATCATCAAAAAACCTCTAAATGAAAGTCTTGATTTAAGTGATGGTTTTGGTGTACTTGAAAAAATAAAAGCAAGTGTTTTAGAATGCGTTGAATATATAAAAACCGTATAAATACGGGCTTATCTATGTGTCATCAATACGACTTGAGGTTCCGGTTGCCGATTCTTTTGGTCTTAAAAAGCTTGTCCAAATCTTCATATTTTTTAGTTGTGTCGCATAAAAATCAAACGAGATTTCCAAAAATACTGAGTATTCCGACGATTTAGAGCTACACAATCCGATACTCTCCCCCCCTGGCTCTATTCCCGGAGATTGGGTGGCTCCGCCACCCCGTAATATCCAAATACGTATTCTGTCGCTATCGCTTCGTAAAATTAGGGTTATCCTTTTAATGAGGAAATAATAGCATTTTCGTATTCACCTTATAAATAAGATAATTCAACAGAAACTTGCCTCCGATATCTGATATAATAAAATATATGGTTGCGTTCCTAAACATTTTAATCAACTAGTTTAAAATTTGTTTAATCAGTTAAAAGGAAGGGTTACCGGTTACTTCCTCCGGGCTAAAGAAAGGCGCTAAAATGTTAGCTAAACTAAAAAGTATTCTTCACGAAAACACTCTTTGTGTTTTATGTGCTGAAGCAGATGAAAAACCTATTGCTCATTGATGACCTATCTCCTGATAGATGATCTCAGTGTTCTTTATCTAGTTTCCACCCGGGAATCCCGGAAGTATCAGAATCTTCTGACTAATCCCCGGGTTAGTTTCTTGGTTGATACTCGTCAGAAACTCGGCACTTCCGCTACAGAAAATATCATCTCGATTACTTATGAAGGATTATTCCAACCCCTGGCGGATTCTGAAACCAAAAATGTCAAGGCGAATTTATTCAAGGATCATGGGGAACTAACAGAAATTTTCAATAATCCAGACGCCGTTGTCTTTGCTATAAAATTAAAGTCGTTTTTACTTTTAGATGGACCAGTCGATTCCTACAAGGGGAGTTTATAAGCCCTTTTTAGTTTTTTCACCTCGATCTGTAGTATACATTACTATAGTAGCTCCATTTAATAAAATCGTTACCACAAGTAGAACTCCGGCCACAAAATTCACAGCCCCAGCGGTATCTATTAAAGCCGACCAGTCCTCAATCTTAACCAAATAATGATTGTAAATCACCTGAAAATATATCGCAATCGCACAGGTACTAAGACTCAAAACAGAGCGCATCGACCAACTATTTTGAGTCTTAGTTCTATATTTCATTAGGCTAATAATCGGCAAAATCCAAGCCACCAACCCTAATCCCAGACTACCTATATTTAATAAACCCATTAATACACTACCTCCTTATCATTAATCCTCAAGCTCGGCCTTAGGTTCTAGCACCGCCAGCCTAAGGTTTTTCATGTCAATTCGATCAACATCTCTAAGATCGTATCCACTATGAAATAGCATTTGAGCTTCAGCGGAAATACATGGAATTACCCTGCCTTCAAATAATGCAGTCGAAAACCATTTTGCTTCTAACTCAAACCAACCACCTTGTGTATCAGCTTGCCTCGCACTTCCATCTTCATTGATTAGTAAAGGATGGATATCTAAATATCCCAATTTGGGATGATACAACTCTATCCGCGATGGGCTCCAATCAGTTTTAATCTCAAAACCCTTTCTTTTTAGCGCATCTAGTAAAATTCCTGTAAACTCTGCATCAAAATCTACATCGATATCTCGATGATCTCTATTTTCCTTACCTAGCAAAATATCTACGCCCCAGCCTCCTTCTATCCAATATCTCATTTTTAAACTATCCAGCAAATTTATAACTTTTATAAGGTCTTCTTTAGTTGCAATTTCTTTTTTATCCATAAATACTCCTTTTAAAATTAACAGTTACGTGACCGGGAAAGCACTAGAACGATATAATTCATAACAACACCCCAAATATCATATCCACACATTCTAATTTCACACTATAATAGTTTGGTATTTTGGGATGAAAACAAGTATCGCTAGCTAACCGCGATGAGGTTTATATCGTTTGAATTAACCCCTATTAAAACAGTCTCAAGCATTGAGCAAATTTTTATTCGTTCTCTGCAATTCTCAATTTATTTATTTCATAAGGCGTAATCCTTCCTGATCTATAGCTCTTTATAATTTCTTTTCTTGCCTTATCGTTTTCGTTTTTCAACAGTATTCTAAGTCTATCATATTCCTCCTGATTGACCAATCTGCTTTCCATCTTTGCTTCGATCTTAAAAGGATTCTTTAATACGCTAATCTCATTCGGAAACTTAATTATTGCAATCAATTTCTCAACAAACTTGTTTATGGTCGAAATATCAGCTTCGATTTCTGTCGAACTCGTGAAATTATGCATGTCACTTTGTAACTTGTTTATTTCATCTTTTATTTTATTCAAGTCTTTTATAAAATATTCTTTCATCTCCCTGATAATTCCTGAATCGAAAATGAAATGGCGGTGGATATTGATAAAACCAAGATTTGATAATGCCTCACATAAATATTTATTGATAAAGGTCACAAAACATTCGTATCCATTCAGATTACCAATTATTTCTAGTTGATTGAATTTTTTAAGAATATGTACATAGGCATCAGTATCTGGTAGTAGTGAATAATTTAACGTTCGGATTACTTCTTTATTAATCGATTTAATTTCTTCGATGTCAAAATATAAATCGACGAGTTCCTTTACGTAGTGTTCACCATCTAGTATAGTTCGGCAGGCTTTAAATAATTCAAGAAAAAATGGACAAAAAAAGTAATTTATGCTTCTATTATCAACTTCATTTTCTTCTAGTGAATACAGTTCCTTTTCGAACTCTTTAAAAGCCATAATTCTTTTTTCTTCCGGCTTTTTCAAAACATTTTCAACAAGTTTTTTTCCTGAATTTTCATAGTCTGTATATTCTGATTTTCCGGCAGCTAATAGATGCCAGATGATACGATCTTTTTTCTCATTGCTGTTTTTTTGTTTGATCATTCTCGGTGATTCTTCCAGCACACCTTGGCCTTGCTTTTCAGGTGCGATACCTGCTTGAACCTCAATGTTTTCGTAACAAAAAATACTAAGAACACCACATTTGGTCCTATTCTCTTCTACATCAAAAATTTTCTCAAGTTGATAAGTCCAAAGCTTGTCTAATTTTTTTAACTCGATTAGTTTCGATAGTGAATAAAATCTACCGGCTACTACAAATTTTATGTTTTCCAGCAATCCTTCTTCAATGTTTAGTTCTTCATAGATAGATGGAATGAAGTGTTTGATGAGATAAAATGCAATAACCGTCTCTTTATATTCATTGAAATTATTATGGTTCAGTGTATCCATTAATTCAGCAAAGAAATTCTTCACTTTACGAAATGGCAAACTTCTAAATTCAGAATATACTTCTATGCCCATATTAAAATTTTCACTTAAAACGGTACTCTTATTTTGCTGAAATTCTTTTTTCAAAAAATAAAAGTCATCAATTTTGAGTAAATTTTTATCAACATTTTTATCATTCAAGATAAACCTAATTGTCTCAAAAAAATCACTTTCAGTCACATTCACTTTAAATGGTAAATATTTTTCCAGATACGCATCGGAAAAGCCCATGTTTTTGAGATTCTCTTCATGAAATTGATAAATAATTTTTATCCGTTCATTTGATAGCTTCTCATTAATACTAAAAAGCTTTTTTATCGTATCTACATCATTAATGCGATCGATGTCTTCATAAATAATCAAAACGTCTTTCTCTAGGGAAAGCAACTCTTTTTGCAAACCTTTTATCGACTCTGAATACGATTGGTTATTGTCTATGATCAAACTTTGCAACTGGCGCAAAACCGTATTACTCCCGAAAAATTCTTTCAGCTTGTTTGAATACCTGGAAATTATTCTGTTTCTATACAAAAGATTATCAATTTCTTTAACTAGAATCAACAATAATTCGTTTAAGTCGCAAGCAAGCACATCAATTTCGATAACTTCATACTTATCCTTAATCTCTGGATTATTTTTCAATTCACTAACTAACAGTGTTTTACCTGTCCCCCATCTGCCATTCAAAGCGATAATTTCAAAAATTCCCAAATAACGTATCAAACGGTTTAAATCTTGTCGCCTTTTTTTCAATAGTTCAACGGGTTTACTTTGCTGATCTTTTTTTGAATCTAGATTACAACTACGTAACCATACAATTAGAATAACCAAACAGCAAATCGATCCCAATGCAAAATCCATTGTTGTAATTTCAAAATTACCGATGACCTGCAAGGCAATAATACTCGAAAGATTACCCATAGAAACTACAACTAAGGCGTCATATAGTTTTATGTTTCCTGACATCTTATTATTTATCCAGACGGTCACCCATAGAATTATGAGCACCAAAAAGTAAAAACTCATATTAATGCTTATGGCGTTAAAAAAAATCAATGATATTACAAAAGCTATTAAGAATTTAGACCCGATTGTTCGCATTTCAAATAAGTTTTTATCGTTTACCCTACTCTTTAATCTTTTCATAATTTTCTTTGTCTCCGTCCTCTTCCCTTCCATTAATCCCAACATTCTCCACGTTAATATCTCTGACGACATATGTTTTATCATTAATCAAGGCCCACTTGCTCGTGCAGTTAATCAGATATTTGATCGGCATATGCCTACTAATCAATCAGTCATTTTTAGTTTCTTCTTGTCGCATTCAGCCTTTTTCCCAATTAGTTACAATTTTATTCTCTTTCTGCCAGTATGTCAAATTACACTAACCATATCACAACTTATTGTAGTGATTATTCCGCTTCTTAAATGATCTTTGCGCAATATCGTCGTCCCTATTTTTCTTGACAAGCTCACTATTATGCATTACCATATAGATAGTAACTTGTAATGCATAATAGCATTGAAAGGGGGAAACCCAATATGATCCCATCTCAAATGCTCAAGGGTACCCTAGAGGGTTGTATTCTCAAAGTGATCAGTTTTCAAGAGACTTATGGCTACGAGATTTCTCAATCCCTCCAAGAATATGGCTTTCAAGATATTTCTGAAGGAACGATCTATCCCCTGTTGTTAAGACTGGAGAAGAACGGACTGGTAACAACCCAATACCGGGCATCTTCTCTGGGACCAAAGCGAAAGTATTTTCAAATTTCTTCTGAAGGAGAAATTGCCCTGACATCTTTTTTTGCAAATTGGAAAGAACTGGAAAATGCGGTTAATCAGCTTTTTCAAAATGGAGGACAAAAACATGAATAAACGAACACACGAACTGAATCGTATTAACAATGATTTGGATAAACTGCTTGATTCCGAAAACGAACCCGCCATGACGGATATTGTCTGCTATCTGCGTGGTGCCAGTATCTCTTTATATAATCAGGAAATCATTCGACAAGACCTGCTCGAAATGGTCTTATCCGCACAGGAACGAGGTGAAAATATTCAAACTGTCATCGGAACGGATTACAAAACCTTCTGCGATGAGATCATCGCTAGTTTTTCTCCAAAAAGCAACAAGGAAAAAGTGATCGATTTTTTTGACACTGTTTCCCTTAGTCTTTCGATTTTTTGTACCATCACTATTATAATGTCAAACGAAACGCTCGTTTTGATCCACAATCTCATCGTTGGCGAACCACTCAATTTTAAAATTTCCATTTCGTCTGGTTTAATTGCTTCGTTGCTGATTGCTTTAGTTGCAGCCTTCGCAATTGTAAACTTTATTATGAAAAATTCTTTCACAATCGGAAACCTTTTTAATAACAATAGGCCGACTGTTTTACTCGTTTTGGGATCTTTCCCAGTATTCCTGATAATCGCGTGGTTCGGACGAAACACAGTTTTTACCGTCAATATCTTTATTGCCTTACTCTTTTCACTCGCCCTCTATTTAACACATCGTATCTTATCCCGGATCTGATAGTCATCACCAAAAAAACGCTGATGATCCTGTTAACGCTAGATTTTTTTAATCAAATGTATCTCTATTTGCAAAAAAGGTATGACGACAATCGCCATACCTCTTTTTTTTATTCAACAATCACCGCTACCCCATCCGGGATCACTGTAACTGTTGCTGCTTCATTTTTCAGCTAATCTCTAGCAAGCACCAAAGCCTCATTGACATCCTTAGCCGGGGTCATCTGGAACTCCTTAATCATTGTTTCCAGCGCTGCTGAGATATAAATCACCTTGGCTTTTAATAAAATCCTCGCCAGAATCTGGGCTTCCCACTGATCGGAGATTGTTTCGTCTCTGGGGGTATTGACAAAGCCATCCAGCATTTTCATAAGGTTTTTCTCATCTCGAAAGGTGTTAAAGAAAGCCTCGCCGCCATGGCCATCATTGGACTTGGCCAGCATGATAATCACCCCGTCTTGCTTAACGGCAGCTTCAGCAGCAGTCATCCCTTTAACCGCTTGGTAAATGTTCTGATCCAGCGGATAACCGCCGTTACTGGTGATAACAATATCGCTGGGAGTGGCCTTAACCTTGCAGAGCTCTTCCAGAAACTCCCGGCCATTGATGTGGGCGACATCACAGTCTTTCTGATTAGACGAAAGACACTAGAGAAAAGTATTTCGCTAGTGTCTTGATTGTTTAATAACTCCTATAAATATCGTTTATCCAAAGGACTTCAATAACCCTTCCATCAGCGGCGCTCCAAAATAAACTACCAGCCCAATAATGATAACGTAGATGGCACAGACCTTTAAAGTGGCCTGAAGAATCTTGCCTTCGCTGCCGATGATGCCGGTAGCGGCAGTGGCCACCGCAATACTCTGGGGTGAGATCATCTTACCAGCAGTAGCGCCAGCAGTATTGGCGGCTGCCAGCCAATAGGGACTCATCCCGATGGCGTTGGCAGCCTCAACTTGAAGCCCACCAAAGAGGACATTGGCCGAGGTATCGCTACCGGTGACAAAGGTTCCTAACGCCCCGATCAGCGGCGCAATCAGGGGATAAAAATCGCCGGTAACCATAACCAGAATCTGGGCAATCACCCCGATCATCCCGCTGTAACCCATCACCTTGGCCAGCGCCACAATTGACATTATCGTAATTGCTGATTTAAACATTTGTTTAACGGTTTTGCCGAGAATCGTACTGATCTCACCGAATTTAACACCTTGAAGAAGTCCGCCCAAATAGGTAGCAATAATGATCAAGGTTCCCGGGGTAGCCAACCAGTAGAAGGTCATCGGCTTACCGCCGGCTCCGGTATAGATCTGAACCGTGCTACTAACCTGTTTTAACAGCCCGTTAATCATCGGGAACAGCGATGAGCAAAGAATGATTATCGCAAACACCAGAATAAAGGGTAGCCAGGCCATCACGGCGGTTTTTACGGGGATTTTCTCCACATCTTTGGCAGCGGTATCCTTATAAAAGACCTTAGCCATTAAAATAACTACCGCCATACAGATCACCGATCCAACAATCGCCGGCAATTCCGCACCTAAGTACTTGGCTACAAAAATCTGTGGCAATCCAAAAGATAAGCCGGCCATCAGGGTAATTAAGAAGACACCTTTTACGGCTTTAACGCTTTTTCCGGTAATCATTACCAGGATAAAGGGGATAATCATAATCATCACAAACAGCTGAATTGCAATCGCGAACGACAAATCATTGACATTCAGACCAGTCACCGAGGCCAGGGTGCTGACTGGCAAACCGATAGCGCCAAAGGCGGTCGGGGTGGTATTGGCAATTAAACAGATAATCGCCGCAAAGACCGGGTTAAAACCGAGCGCCGCTAAAATGCTGGCGGGAATCGCCACTGCGGTGCCAAAGCCGGCAATCGCTTCGAGAAAGCCGCCAAAGCCCCAGGCCAGGATCAGTACCAGAATCCGCTGGTCTGTCGAAACCGAGCTCATCATTTTTTTGATCGTTTCCATGCCGCCGGTGTGGGTCACCAGATTATAGGTAAAAACGGCCGCAATAATAACCAGAAAGATCGGCCAGAGTGCCATCGCCGCGCCTTCGAGGGCAGCGGTAAGACTATCAATCACCGGCATCTGCCAGACCAGAATACTCAACACAACAGTCAGTGCCAGGGCAATCGGACAGGCCTTTTGACCGGGGATCTTTAAGACCCCCAGCGAAACAATTAACCAGGCCACCGGGATTAGCGCGACAAAGAATAGTAACACGTTATCCATGATTCACCTACATCTGACAGACTTTTTTAGGATTGAGCAGGTTTTTGGGATCAAAGGTTTGCTTGATCCCGGCCATCAGAGCCAGATGTTCGGTGCCAAAATCATTGAGCAGATATTTTCGTTTAGCATAGCCGATGCCGTGTTCACCGGAAACCAGGCCGTTAAAGGTTAGCGCTTTGGCGTACATCCGATCCATGGCTTCTTCGAGGGTAGCGTCCCATTCTTTCTGGCCAAGCTTGTCACGACAGACATAGATATGGAGGTTACCATCACCGGCATGGCCGAAGCTAGGGATTCTAACATCCATTTCCCGGGCCAGCTCATGGGTAAATTCAATAAATTCGGCAATCCGGTTACGCGGCACCACCACATCACACTCATCCATTTCGGTAGTCGAGGCCTTAATCGCTTCGAGGAAGGCACCCCGGGCTGACCAGACTGATTCTTTCCGCTCAGCGGTATCGACAATATAGACGTCCTTGGCACCCTCGGCCAGACAGAGGTTGGCGACCACTTCATATTCGGCCTCGACCTGTTCTTTAGAGTTACCATCAAAGGTTAGGAGAATATAGGCGTCACTGCTGGAATCAGGGAATTTTTTGCCCAAAAAATCTTCAGCAAAAAGAATCGTTTGGCGTTCCATAAACTCAATCGCCGTTGGTATTGCCTTGGATTTGATGATCTTGGGAACAATTCCGGCGGCATCGCTGATATTGTCAAAGGGAATCAGTAGGCTTAAGGTCATCTTGGGTAAGGGCAACAGTTTTAAGATCGCTTTAGTGATCACGCAAAGGGTTCCTTCGGAGCCGACAACCAGATCTTTTAAGCTGTAACCAGAGCTGTTCTTAACAATTTTTCCACCCAGTTCGATGATCTCGCCGTTAGACAACACCACCGTCAGACCCCGGACATAGTCCCGGGTCACGCCGTATTTGACGGCTCGCATACCACCGGCGTTGGTGCTGATATTGCCAGCAATGGTAGCCGATTTTTCACCGGGATCAGGGGGATAAAAGAGATCATTTTCTTCGACAAATTTGGACAGTTCCATTAGCAATACACCGGGCTCAACCGTCACGGTCAGGTTTTCGGTATCCAGCTCGAGGATATTATTCATCAGCGTGGTTTCAAGCATAATCCCGCCAAACAATGGTACACAGGCACCGACCAGTCCGGTACCAGAGCCGCGGACGACCACCGGAATATTATGATCATAGGAATATTTCATCAATTTTGACACTTCTTCGGTGGAGGTTACCTTGATCAGCACCTCGGGATAGGAATGGATGCTGCCCAGCTCATCATGGCTAAAATCTTCACCGATTTCAGTACCCACAAAGATCCGTTCAGCGGGAACCAGACTCTTTAGGAAAGCAATATCAGTGGCTGCTACTTTTTTATAATTCATCTTAACCTACCATCCTTTCTGGTGCTTTAATTGCTTCAGGCATTACCAGGGTTTTCCCGGCTTCTTCGGTTTCAGGTTCATCAATCATTTTTAACAGTTCCGGCAGGATCTCATATAAGTCGCCGACCATCCCACAATGGGCAATATTAAAGATTGGCGCCTTGGAATCATTATTAATCGCGATGATGTATTCCGAATTCTGCATCCCGGCAGCAAACTGGACGGCACCGGAAATGCCCAGGGCGATGATCAGTTTCGGTTTAACGGTTCGGCCACTGAGGCCAATCTGTAGTCTGGCATCAAACCAGCCGGATTCAATGCCCGGCCGGGTACAGGCCACGGTGGCACCGATTTTTTGTGCAAATTGATAAATCATCTCGAGATCTTTTTCGCATTTCACGCCCCGGCCAACTGCCACAATGGTTTCAGCATCAGAGAGATCAACACCCTTTTCTTTCTTAATCACTTCTAACACTTCGATCGCGGAGATCAGCTTGTCTTTGCCAATAGCCATGATTTCAACACTACCCCAGGGTTCTTTAACCAGTTCCGGGGCGGTAAATACTTTATAACGAACCGTGCAAAACTGCGGCCGCGAGTATTGTGTCACAATCTGAGCCATAATGTTACCGCCAAAAGCGGGACGAATCTGAACTAAATCGGTGTTTTCTTTCATTTCCAGAATCGTACAGTCGGCGGTCAGACCGGTGTGACAACGAGCAGCCACGCGCGGAGCCAATGAACGACCGACATTGGTCGCCCCAACTAAAATAGATGACGGTTTAAGCTTTTCAATAAAGTCTTCAAGCACGTTGGCATAGGGTTCAATGACAAAGTGTTTGAGTTCCGGTTGGTCATAGACAAATACTTTGTCGACCCCATAGCTTAACAGCTGATCCGCTTTTTCACTGATATTAGTACCCATAAACAGGGCGTAAACGGGATGATCAATGACCGCTGCCAGTTCTCGTGCCTTACCAATCAGCTCAAAGGTGACCGGATGAATCTTGCCTTCAATGTGATCGACATAGACGGTAATTCCACGATATAAACTTTTATCAATCGCGACTCTTTGTTCTTCTTCCAGCACCAGGACACCGGCAGGTCCGTTTTTTATACACAGCTTGCAGACCTTACAGGCGGAGCTGACTTCCAGTACCGCGTTTTCATATGAGAAGGCATCGAAGGGACAAATTTCTGCCAGTGCCTCAAAGGTTTTTTGATCGACGTTTTCTTTGATTATTTTAATTCCTGCCATGATTTTTTCCTTCCTATCCTAACTATTTTTTCCTAAATATTTTTTTTCGGTTAAAATCCCCAGCAGCGTCTCGGCCAGCACCTTGCCATCACCGGAAAAGCTGGTTTTTTGGACATTGCATTCAGGCGGGAAGATCCGTTCCACCTGGGTGGGTGAACCACTGAGTCCATATTTTTTTTCATCGGTGTCATACATATCGTTTAGTGTTAATACCTGAATTTCGGGATTTTCGGAAATATCCAGTTTTCGTTTATAAGACGGTAGGCGCGGGGTGTAAATATCCTTGTCGACTGTGATCAGGCAAGGGTATGGTATCCGCAATATTTCTAGCGATTCTTCCATGTTCATTTGCAGGGTCAGGCCTTTTTCATCGGCGGCCAGAATTTTGATTACGTTGGTGACATGGGGGATTCCCAAAAACTCAGCCATTTCCGGGCCGACCTGGGCGGTATCGCCATCGGTGGTCTGCTTACCACAAATAATCAGATCAAAATCACCCAGTTTTTTTGTTCCTTGTGCCAGGGTATAGCTGGTTGCCCAGACATCGGCACCACCAAATTTTCGGTCAGATAATAAACAACCGGCATCGGCACCCATATAAAAAGATTCCAAAAGTACCGCTTTGCTTTGCAGCGGTCCCATCGACAAGGTCGTAATCGTGCCGCCCAATTCTTCTTTTAAGCGAAAGGCCGTTTCCAGCCCATATAAATCATAGGGGTTCAGCTTTGATTCAACCCCATCCCGAATCAGGACACCTGTTTCCGGATCCACTTCGACGTTGGACGTTCCCGGAACCTGTTTGATACATACCAATATTTTCATACTAACCCTCCATAAATAAATTAAAATCCGTATTGATCGTCGTGACAAACCATCGCGAAATATATTTGCTGTCCATTTCATCAACAGACAGCAAGGACATCAATCGTTGTCTAAATTCCGCCGTCAAACTGATTATCTTATCAGTCAACGATTACTGCAAAACCCTCTTAAACCCATTCATAAACCACTTGACAAAATTTCTGATAAAATTTGATAAAATTCTGCTATCACTGGTCTAGTGGTCAGACCACTAACCTGTTGCCATTATATGTGTTTCGTAAATCCTTGTCAAGTGTTAAAATAACGTTTTCATACTTTTTTTATTCTCACTTGATTTTTTTGTTCGCTTCTTCTTATCTTTTTGAATTTTAAAATCGGCTGTGGTACAATGATAATTAATAAAAATTTAATGAAACGAAGTGAAGGTTTCCGATGTTTAAAGAAATTGCACATACGAAAATATATTTGCAGATCCTCGAGCAGATTAAAGAAAATATTATTAACGGAAATTTAAAAAGCGGCGACCGACTCCCTTCCGAGCGGCAATGGGCCGAGCAGCTGAGCGTTTCGCGGGCAACCATCCGCGAGGCGATCCGGGCGCTGGAGATGATCGGTCTGGTGGTCTGTCAGCAGGGTGAAGGTAATTTTATTGCCGAACATTTTGAAGACACCCTGACCCAACCACTAACGATTATGTTCTGGCTCAGCAAGGGGGAATTAAGAGAGGTTCAGGAGCTCCGCCGCGCCCTCGAAACCGAAGCGGCCAAGTTGGCGGCTAGGAAAATGACCCCCGAACGTTTTGCCAGTCTGGAAAAGCTCTGCGATGCCATTGAAACCGAAACCGATGAAGCCGTCCGGGCAGAACTGGACAAGCGCTTCCACTATGAGATTGCGATGGCCTCAGAGAACAAGATGATTCATAACGTCTTGCTGTCCTCGGCTACCCTGATTGAAGCGCTGATCAAGGATATCCGGATCGCCATTCTCAATGATACCGAACGCGGGCCAATCATTGATAAACAGCACCGCAGTATCTTAAACGCACTCAAAGAAAAGGAACCCCTCACAGCCGCCTGGGCAATGTCCCAGCACATGGATCTGATTGACGGATTTGTAGCCGGGCTGGAGCTTGATAAACCTTGAGAAAGGTGCGGCATGAATTCGCTCATGCTGCACCTTTTTTATTCCGTAAACGCCTGCTGTTGGCGCCTTTTCCTACTGAACCGGTAGCTCCCAACAATCGACCTTGCCGCTGATCCCACAGCAACCATAAAAATAGCAACTATTTAAAAAAAATCTCGAGGTAAGCAAATGAAAATTAGAAAAGCTTTATTTCTACTGCTGGGGTGTCTCAGTCTGGCGCTAGGCGCCATTGGCGCGGTATTACCGATCCTCCCCTGTGCACCCTTTTTGCTGCTGGCTGCCTTTTGCTTTGCCCAAAGCTCTGACCGTCTTCATGGCTGGTTTATTCAAACCAGGCTATACCAGAATAATCTGGAATCTCTGCTAAAAGGCCAGGGTATGACAATAAAGGCCAAATTACGGGTCATTGCGACTGTCACCCTGACGATGCTGTTGGGTTTTATGATGATGGGTGGGACAATCATGGGACGGGCGCTTTTAGGCATTGTCTGGATCGTCCATCTGCTTTACTTTATCTTTGGTGTCAAAACTATTGCTAGCAAAGATCTTTAAAATCGGGTAGGAGGCTGACCATTAATTGATCAGCCGACCTCCCACACCACCGTACGTACCGTTCGGTATACGGCGGTTCCAGAGTTTACACAGGGACAGGGAAGATTGAGAGTTCACCCCCAGAGCATCCAGAAGTTGAAGGATAAAATCCGACAGATTACCGGACGCAGTAATGGGATGGGAATTCAGAGACGAAAAGAAAGGCTGCTGCAAATCGTGCGGGGCTGGATC
>NZ_CAKMJU010000081.1:0-4397 GCF_927416815.1 uncultured Acetobacterium sp.
CATTGATCCCGATAATTTTTCGCCCTTCCCCAAGAATCCCACCATTGCCCGGTTGTTTAAGGAGATCGGTCTGGTAGATGAATTGGGATCTGGCATCCGAAACACCTATAAATACAGTAAAATCTATTCCGGCGCCGAGCCGATATTTACGGAGGGGGATGTGTTCCGAACGATTATACCCTTGACCATGCAAGTTAGTGACCAAGCTACCATGCAAGCTACCATGCAAGCTACACCTCAAGCTACCATGCAAACTGATGAAGAAATTTCTAGACTGTTGGAATATTGCAAAATCCCCCGAACACGAAGTGAAATACAGAAATATTTGAAGTTCAACAACCGCGATCATTTCAGAAAAAACATTCTCAACCCGTTAATCAAAGGTGGCCTTTTAAAATTGACCATTCCAGATAAACCGACCAGTCCCAAACAAAAGTATTTTTCATAGACTAATACTTCGGCCAGTAAACTTATGCACCTGACACCAACTTATGCTTAAGCTGGGAAGTCTGGCGGAAAACTAGAAAAGCCAGATATTCGAGAGTTTCGAATACCTGGCTCAGAATAGGCAGACGTGGCGATGCTTATCAGGTCTAAATTTTCAAATAAAGGTTTCAAGCAAAAAATGATCGTCCTTCAGAATCAACCGGAGGGCGACCAGATCGTCATTGATTATGCCGCGGCGTGATGAAAGTCGATTACTGAAATTTCGCTAGCCAGTGTTTTGGCGGCATTGACAATGGTTTCGAGGGTTTCCATGGTTTGGTCGCTAAAATATTTTTCGCCGCACTGTTCGCATTCCTGACAGGGAACATTTTTGATAATGATCAGACAGTCTTTATAATTGACGACATGGGTCGTCGTGCTGTCAAAAAGATCACCTTTGCAATAAAAGCACATGTTATGACTCCTTTCTGGTTTTCAAATCAGCTTCAAATTTCAGGATGTTGGGATAATAAGCGGTTATTATATAGATAAATTCAAAATCGTAACCGACGACGAGATGTAGCGTCGCGCCGTTGATCGTTGAGCCGAAGACAAGGCAACTTGGATGGGGATAGTCCTCCGGATAATCTTCAATGATTTCACCGGTGCGGATGCAATTCAGCACATCATGGCGGCTGATATCGCGCTCCTGGATACGCTGTGCGACATGAGCAGTCCATTGAATTTTACGTTTTAGAACACAATTATTTAACTCGATAATATTCATGGCTTCTCATAAAACCTTTCCGAACTTTGTTACTCTGATTATAACAGGAGTTGAGCGGGAAATAAACAATTAATATCACTGAAACTGGCTGAACTCAATCAGGACATAGCGGGGGGCATTGTTTTTTAAAATAATGGCAGCGCCATTTTCATCGACAAGCCGGGTAAACTTGGAAGAATTCTGGTTGGCTTCGGTAATGGATACTAAATTTTTAGTATTGATAAGGACCTCCTGGTCTTTGCTTCATTGTGCTACAATTTTAGGATAAATAAAACCTAAAAAGTAGTGCGTTGGGAGTCCAGAAGCCGATACTAATTTACACCTTGCCTTGGCGAAGATTTGCGCAGGAGTAGGCGAAGAAAATTTTTATGGATTTAAAAGATCGGAGCACAAGTGACAGATAAAAATAAAAAATCAATGAGAATGGACTATCAAGCAATTTTTAAAAAAGCCTATCATTTGATGGATGAAGCGATCATCGCGGGTAATTGTGGTGAACGATGTGGCTATCATTGTTGCCGCCGTAACGACGTCGACGGTAAGCGATTGGGCATGTATTTATTACCCCTTGAATATGAATATATGCAAGGCGAGGTCGTTGCAGATTACGATCTGCACCGTCATCGGCACTACAATCTACCCCCTAAAATTAAGAAATATTATTATATCTATTGCCATCTAGCAGAAGGTTGCCTGAGAGATCATCGTCCCATTCAATGCCGAACCTACCCCTTTGAACCCCATCTCGAAAATGGTGCCTTCTCACTTGTGATTGAAAAAGAGCAGATTCATGGCTGTGTCCTGATTGGAAGCATCTCAGAGTGGCGCCAGGACTTTATCGATGGTGTTTATAATGGTTGGCTTGAACTGATGAAGATCCCAATCATTAAGTATCACATTGAATATTTTTCAAAAGAGCGAATCGCAGCCGATAACATTATGATACGCTATACTGCAAATGGATACGATCATCCGATTTACCAGCAAGTATTGCCAAAGTAAAATCAAATTTCTTTGTGGTAATTAAAAAACAAATTATCGAGGGCGTTGGAAAAAGCTGAGGAAGACATTACCAATTGGCTAAGTCGGAGATTTTGAAATATCGTTAACGAAAAAGAGGGACACAATATGAGTTTATCTGAAAGTTTTACCGAGGCCTTTCTGGAAGAGGCGGCCATTGAAATACTCACCGGTCTGGGCTACCGCTATGCCTTTGGCCCGGACATTTCCCCGGGGGGTGATGCGCCGGAGCGTCAGGATCACCGGGAGGTCATTCTGGCCGAGCGGGTCCGGGATGCCCTGTATCGGATCAATCGTCAGCTGCCTGCAGAAGCCCTGGAAGAGGCTTATCGTCAGGTGATCACGGTTAATAGCCCGATGCTGGCTGAAAATAACCGCCACTTTCATCGGCTGTTAACCGAGGGGATTGAGGTATCCTTTGCCGAGGCTGGTCATATCCGCACCAAGCGGGCTTTTTTGATCGATTTTGAAGTGCCGGAGCAGAATGATTTTCTGGTGGTCAATCAGTTTACCATTGTCGAGCATGAAAACCGGCGGCCAGATCTGATTCTTTTTATCAACGGCCTGCCTCTGGTGGTGGTAGAACTCAAATCCGCCAGCGATGAAAACGTCGGCATCAGCAGTGCCTATAATCAGATCCAGACCTATCTTAAGGATATACCCGCGCTGTTTGTTTACAATGCTTTCTGTGTCCTTTCTGACGGCATCAATGCCCGGGCTGGAACCCTGACCTCCAATGAGGAGCGCTTTATGAACTGGCGGACGGTGGATGGAGTAGTCATTGAACCCAAATCCCATCCCCAGTATGAGGTGCTATTTAAGGGGATGCTGGGACGCAATCGAGTGCTGGATCTGATCCGTCATTTTATTTTGTTTCAGGAATCCCAGGAGAGCGACACCGATGCGACCGGAAAAAAACTGGGTGATAAAAAAGCCATCGTCAAAATTCTGGCGGCCTATCATCAGTATTTTGCGGTGAAAAAGGCAGTCGAAAAAACCAGAGCAGCGGCCAGCGAAGATGGCGACCGCAAAATTGGGGTGATCTGGCATACCCAGGGCTCGGGGAAAAGTTATTCGATGGTTTTTTACACGGCGGGACTGGTCCGCGAGCTGAACAACCCGACGATTGTGGTCATCACCGACCGCAACGATCTGGACGACCAACTGTTTGCCACCTTTGCCAAATCCCGGGACATTCTACGGCAGACGCCCCGGCAGGCGGATGTGCGCCGTCTTACCGACAGTCACAAAGCGCAGCAGCAGGGTAGTAATGGGGTGGTGGTCAATGGCCTTTATGAACTGCTTAACGACCGCGAAGCGGGGGGCATTATTTTTACCACGATCCAGAAATTCACCCCGGAGTCCGGCGAAATGCCGGTGCTGACCGATCGCAAAAATGTCATTATCATTGCCGATGAGGCCCATCGCAGCCAGTACGGACTAGAGGCCAAAACCGATCTTAAAACCGGGGCGGTCAAATACGGCTATGCCAAATATCTCCGGGATGCCCTGCCCAATGCCTCTTTTATCGGCTTTACCGGAACCCCTATCGATCTGGAGGATCGTTCCACTACTTCGGTGTTCGGCGAGTGCATCGATACCTACGACATGACCCGGGCGGTGGAGGATGAGGCAACGGTGCGGATTTACTATGAAAACCGGATCATCCGCCTGGAGACGGTGGATGACGAGCTGATTAAAATTGATGATGCCTTTGACACCATCACCGAGGGCCAGGAGGACAGCGAGCGGGATAAAAACCGCGCCAAATGGTCCCGGCTGGAAGCGGTGGTGGGTTCGCCCAACCGGGTTAACAAGCTGGCTGAGGACATTGTTAGCCACTATGAGGCCAAGTCCCGGGCGATTGCGGGCAAGGCGATGGTGGTCTGCATGAGCCGCCGGATCTGTGCTGATCTTTATGCCGCCATCGTGGCACTGCGGCCGGACTGGCACAGTGATGATGTCAATGCCGGCAAGATCAAGGTGGTAATGACCGGCAGCGCCGCTGATGCCGAAAAACTCCGAAGATTCGTAGCCAGGCTATGTCTCAAGGAATGTGCACCATGCTTTTTTTCCTTCCAGTGACTGATGTTTGCAAGCCGCATATATTTTGCAACAATGGAATGAATTGTCGTTTTACAAAGCTTTTTTCCCCGTTTTGCTG